>JAJYNP010000365.1 GCA_021786265.1 Chloroflexota bacterium | reverse complement strand
CGGTCACCCTGACCATCGGCACCCCGGCCCCGGCGGTTAGCTACACGGCCGCCTCGGCCCTCGGTGTCACCACCAGTGGCCCGTTCACCACGGCCACCAAGCTCCCGGCGATCGGGAAGTACGTCACGGTCAAGTTCTCGTTCGGCGCCGCCAACGCCGGCAAGACCGTGATCATCGACGTGGCCACCAAGACCAGCGGCGTGTGGAGCGCCTTCAAGGGCCTCACCACCCGCATCGCGAACAGCAACGGTGACGTGTTCTTCTACTGGAAGTCCGCGTCGGCCGCCTGGCTGTCCATCTACGGCGATCTCGGCGGGGCTCACTCGAACTCCGTCCAGGCTCGCTGGATGTAGGCGGTCCACCAACCAGCGCGGTCCCGTCCGGCACTGGCCGGGACCGCACCAGCGCAGGAAGGCCGGGGCGGCAGCGCTCCGGCCTTCCTGCTTTCACCCGCGCTCGCCGTATCACAGCACGGGCCGAGTGGATCGGGCCTTCCGGAAAGGCAGGAAGCCATACGAACGGCGCCGGGTCACGATCTGACGAAAGGAGGCACGACCCAGCCCGGGCACCCCGAGCGAGCGGCCCGGCATCCATCGAATGACCCCTAGGAGGTACAGATACCTTGAACCTCGCAAAGAAAGCGGTCAGCGTCGGCCTCTCGGCCGCGCTGCTGGCCACCCTCGTGGCGACCGTCGCAGCGCCCGCGGCGCTCGCCGCCGTGAGCGTGACGACCCCGGGGGACACCACCGTCCCTGGCAACAACGCGTTCATCCCGCTCGCCGCGAATCCTGTGATCACGCTTGCGGCTAGTGCGACGAACGATGTCGGGGCCGGCACGATGATCTTCACACTCGCGTCGGGGTTCACCTTTAACACCGCCTCCGCGGTGACGGCGACGGTGTCCAACGGGACCAGCGGCACGTTGGCGCCGACGACACAGACGGTGACTCCGACCGCGACCTCATTGACGCTCACGTTCACCGTAGCCTCGGGTACCCCCACTACCGCGACCACGATCACGCTTAGCGGCATCCAAGTCCGCGCGATCCAGGGCGATGCGACTGGGACCGTGGACGTGATCGCGAAGCCGTCCTCCGGCGGCGGCACCGCCGTCACCAATCCCACCAGCTTCAACATCGCGACGCTGACCGAGTCGAACGGCGCCCCGTACGCGCTCTCGATCAGCCCGTCGTCGCAGTTGACGACAGTCGGCGTGGCGAGTGGTACCTACACGATCTCGTCCACCGCCACGGACTGGGTCGGCAACAACGTCACGGTGGTCGCAGGGAACATCACTTCCGTCACGGGCACCGGCAGCACGACGTGCAGCCCCTCGTCCGGCAGCTTGACGTTCACCTGCACCAGCACCGTCGTCGGCACGAAGACCATTACGGCGACGTCGTCCGTCGGCGGAGTCACCGGATCCGGCACGGCCACGATCTCGGTCGGCACCGGCGGCCCGTATGGGACGAAAGTCCCCTACGTTGCGTCGTCGACCTCCGTGCCGGCGGACGGCGCCAGCACCATCGTGTTCACGTTCAACAACGTGACTCCGGGCGCGAACACGATCTCCATCTCGACCAGCGCCGGAAGCTTCAGCGCGGCGTCGGGCTTCTCCTTCGTGTCCGGCTTCACGCCGACCTACCCGACCACCACGCTGAGCAGCATCACCGCGATCGCTACGGGCGGCACGCTGACGCTCAAGGCGCCCACGGTGGCGGGCACCGCCAACGTCACCGTTCAGCTGGTTCCGACCGCCGGTGGCACCGCCACCTACGACTCGATCCAGTCGTTCACCTTCAGCGCATCGACGCTGCCGACCGTGTCGACGAGCTACTCGTCGAACACGACCCAGCCGTCGTCGATCCCGGCTTCCCCGACCGGCGACACCGGTCTTTATATCGGGACGACCGTGCGCGATCCCAACAACAACGCGATTAGCGTTGGTGCCACGGTTACCTGGACGTTGAGCCCGCTGGGGTACTTCGCCGGGGGCAGCAACACCTATTCGACGACATCCAACACGGCGGGCGTCTACAATAGCGCCCACATTTTCAGCACCGGGGCCGTCGGCGCGACGACGCTGACGACGTCTATCACGTACCTCGGCGTTACGTACACGCTGCCGAATGCCACCATCACGTTTGTCGGGGCGCCGGCGAAGATCGTGCTCTCCAACAATGCCTACGTGCTGGCGGCTGGCGGCCTTTCGGACAGCAACGCCCTGCTGGCGGTTGTGACAGATGCCGCCGGCAACGCCATCAAGGCCGGCATTACCCTGTCCGTCGGGACGTACACACCCGCCAACATCTTCACCATTACGCCCGGAACCTATAGTTCGACTGACGGGGCGTGGGACATCGCTGCCGTCTGCCCGAGCGCGGATGGGACGGCGACGGTCACTGTGACCGTTCCGTCGGGCAGCTCGACCATCACGTCCAACGCAGCGACGCTCGTCTGCGCCGATCCGCTCAGCTCCACAACCCAGGGGTCCTTCACGGTCAGCGCGAAGTCGCCGACCGTGGCCCCGAACAGCCCTGACGTCATCACGGTCAATGTCAAGGACGACAACGGCCTTCCTGCCGTCGATGGCACCTCCGTCGTCGCCGTGACGAACGGCG
Source organism: Chloroflexota bacterium (assembly GCA_021786265.1). Next base: position 35,012 of record JAJYNP010000365.1, on the reverse strand, counting down.
TCGGCAACGTCGTCAGCTCCGCCGGGACCGCGTCGGCGAGCACCAGCAACGGCACCGCCACGTTCACCTACCTGGCGCCGTCCAATGCTGGCAGCGCGACCGTCACCGTGTTCGTGGGCAACACGACGACCGGTTCCGCGGCGGTCACCCTGACCATCGGCACCCCGGCCCCGGCGGTTAGCTACACGGCCGCCTCGGCCCTCGGTGTCACCACCAGTGGCCCGTTCACCACGGCCACCAAGCTCCCGGCGATCGGGAAGTACGTCACCTGGCAGTTCTCGTTCGGGTCCGCCGCAGCGGGCAAGAACGTGACGATCCTCTGGGAAGCCAAGAGCGCCAGCGGGACCTGGCCGGGCATGAAGGCCTTCACGGGCCGGATCGCCGACGCCAATGGCAACGTGTACTTCCACTGGAAGTTCACGAAGGCCACCTGGATCTCGGTTGAAGCTCAGCTGGGGACCACCATGACGCCTGCTCGCCAGGCGCGCTGGATGTAGTTCCGATCGGGGTTCCCTCGGGAACCACGCGATCGGCGAAGGGCCGGGGCACACGCCCCGGCCCTTCGCGTTACCCGGCAAACTCGCGACGCGGGGCCGGCCGCTGTGCCTCGGCCAGACTGCCGGTCGTGGTGCTCAAGTCCTGGGAACGGAATCCCTTGATCTCGTCCCTCGCGCGTGGCCTCCGCGTTTGAGCAAGTGAGCCAACTCGACAAAACGAAGCATGTGCTTTTCACAGCTGGATGACGGCCCCACTTGACTGTCGCGATGTCGGCGTTATGATCGGGACTGTCGGCAAACACCCTACCTTGATTGCCGACATGACGGCAAACACCCTACCTTGATTGCCGACATGTCGGCAAGAACGGGACCAGCGAGTCTTCCGTGAACGATGGTCAACTGTTCGCTCGACTCTCCGAGAAGTGCACCTGGTGGCGCGACCCGGCCGGATGGGAGCGCGACGACCCCGACCTCAAGGCGGTCCGCGCCGCTTCCATCGTGTACGAGCCAGCGCCTCTGGCCGACATCCAGCCCAACGGGCTGTATCTGATGCTCGGCCCGCGACGCGTCGGCAAGAGCGTCGAGCTGAAGCGAGCGATCGCAGCGACCGTCTCACGTGTCGCCAACCCGCGCTCAATCATCTACTTCTCGTGCGACGGTCTTCGGGGCGATGACCTGCGGCGCATGCTTCACCTTGGACGGAGCCGCTTCCCTGCCATTACAGGGCCCCGACGCTGGTTCATCGACGAGATCACCTCGATCGACGACTGGCACGCGATCATCAAAGACGAGCGAGACACGACGGCCTTCCGCGAGGACTGCGTCGTCCTCACCGGGTCCTCCTCGGCCGGAATCCAGGACGGAGTTGCCAACCTCGCCGGCCGCCACGGCGAGCCAGCGGGCGCGGGCGAGCGCCTCCTGCTGCCGATGTCATTCCGCTCCTTCTGCGCGGTGACAGGCGCAGACGGCCACGTCCCCTCGATTCAGCCGCTGCGGCCGCGAGACGTGTTCAGCGATGCGCCGGCCATCCTCGAGGACCTGCAAGTGTTCATCCCCCAACTGGTCGACGCCTGGGAAAACTACCTGCACGTCGGCGGGTTCCCTAAGGCCGTCTCCTCGTTCATCGACACCGGCGACGTTGCCCCGGCCTTCGTCCGCGACCTCTGGAATGTCGTCCGGGGCGAGGCGTTCCGGTCCATGCGGACCACGCCACCGGAGGCTCTTGCCTTCATCGAACGGCTGGCGCGCTCGCTCAGCGGTCCGATCAACCTCTCCGACCTCGCGCGCGACGTGGGCTTCACCGACAACGAGCAGGCCGACGCCAGGATCACCGAACTCGTCACAGCGTTCCTCGGGTTCCGCTGCTACAAGGACAACGACGGCCGGCCCAACATGAAAGCCCAGCGGAAGTTCTACTTCACCGACCCGCTGCTGGCCCGTCTCCCCCGGCTCGTGGACTCGAGCGCGGCCGAGCCGGCCACCTCCGACGTCAGCGAGCAGCAGGTGGCACTTGCCCTGCATCGCGCGATCGAGCGCGAGTTGCCGCGTGCGTTCGTGGAGATGGCCGAGGTGCGGTACTGGGTGAACCCGAACTCAGGGACCGAGATCGACTTCGTCGGCGCACGGTTGGGTCTTGGCTTCGAGTCCAAGTACGTGGATACGGGCTGGCGCGCTGCGAGTCGAGCGATTGCAGCTCGGGGCGTCGGTGGTGTCGTCGCCACCCGCCGCGCGCTCGCCCGCGACCCGGACATGCTCGCGATTCCGTCCGCGCTGCTCGCATGGCTCCTTGGGTCATAGACGTCGCACCGAGTCATCGCTACATGTTGTGGCCTGCTGTGTTCATCCCGACGCCGTCATCTTGTTCGGCTCCCGCGCCCGGGGCGACTTCACGCCGGATTCCGACTTCGACCTTGCGCTTGTCGCACCCGATGGAACCGAGCGGCGCCGGCTGGCGATGCAGGCCTACGAGAGCATCGCCGCTGTCGGCGGTCGATCGGTCGGTGTTGACCTGGTCGTCCTGACGCCGCAGATCATCGTCGCGGAGCGAGGGTCAGGGTTCGATACGCGCCTCCGCCCGCCGCCGCGCGCTCGACGGCAGCGAGCGCAGGCGGTTACCGGGTGAGCCCGCCGCGACACGCAAAATGCTTGTCCGATTTAGCCTGCCGGTCTGCTTTCGCGCATCTGTCCCGGACTGCAAAGCAAGTGAGCTAAAAGCAAGTGAGCCAACTTGACAAAACGAGGCAACGGGCAGAGCATCGGCGTGTGATGAAGGGACTGCTCTCGGTTCCGGAGGTGGCGCAGCGATTCGAGGTCACGAACCAGACTGTCCGGAACTGGATAGCCTCGGGTCGCCTCTCAGCGGTCCAGCCGACTCGTCGAGGTCGGTACCGGATCCCTTCTGCCGCGCTGCGTGCCTTCGAGCAGGACGCTGCGTCTCGACCGCGTCCAAGTGAAGCGCAGCCAGCGGGACGGCGTCCAGCTGTCCCGCGCACGCTCGACGCCGGGCCTCCGGCGATGGCGACGAACGATACACCCGACCAGGAGCTGGCCCGGATCGTTGACGCCATCGTCGCCTCCGTGCATCCGGATGCCGTGGTCCTGTTCGGCTCTCGGGCGCGGGGCGACTTCACGCCTGACTCCGACTTCGACCTCGCGCTCGTGGCGCCGAATGGGACCGAGCGGCGACGGCTGGCGATGCGGGCCTACCAGAGCATCGCTGCCGTGGGGGGTCGATCGGTCGGTGTCGACCTGGTCGTCCTGACGCCGCAGATCATCGAGGCAGAGCGGGAACTGCCAGGGTCGATTGCCCGGGCCGTCCTGCGAGACGGCGTTCGGCAGTATGGCTCGGCAGACTTCGTCTGACGAGGTGCGTCGGCGCGCAGCCGCCGCGTGGCTCGAGGACGCGCGAGCGGATCTCGCGAGCGCCCGGACGCTCGCGGTGCATCGCGACGAGCACACGGCGCCGTTCGCGGCTGCGTTCCACGCAGAGCAGGCTGTCGAGAAGGCCCTCAAGGCGCTGCTTCTCGTGCACGGGATCGACTTCCCGCCGAAACACGATCTCGGCCTGCTCGTGTCGCTTCTTCCGGAAGGCATGCGAGTCAAGGCGCTCAACATCGCCGGCCTGACCGTCTATGCCGTGGAACAGCGGTACGCCTCCGTCGGCTGGGACCCGGAGCGCCTGAACGAGCGGCCCACCTGGGACGAAGCGGAGACGGCCCTCTCCAGGGCCGAGCAGGCGCTCGCTGCCGCGTCCGCCGATCTTGCCGCGGCGGGGATCGACGGCGGTCAGGTCCCGTAGGCGACCACTGCCCCCGAGAACACTTCCACGTCACCCAGGCCCCCGGCCGTCTGCAGAGCCGAGACGACGGGGTCGCGCATGCCGGCGCGGACCGCCATCCAGCCGCTCGGCCGCGCGAAGTAGTACGCGTAGCCGTCCGCGCCCACCAGGCGGGTGGTGATGCCGCGGAAGCCGGACCACTGGCCGGCGGCGTCGCGAGTGGCGACCTGGATCTCCACGGCGCTGCCGGCGAACCCCGTGCCGACTGCGATGCGCACCGTCATGTAGCCGCTGTTCCGGGTCACGACCGTGTGCCCGCTGCCGAACGGGCCGGTCCGGCTGACGCCAGGGCTCGCGCTCACGTCGATCCCGTGCAGGGCGACGTCGAGCCCCGTGATATCCGTCGCGCCGACGGTGACGGGCGTGGCGGCCGCCGCGCTCGCCAGGCCGCCGGTCGCGTAGTACCCGGAGAGGAACAGTCCGCTCCAATCCGTGAAGTGGAGGACGTAGCTGCCGGATGCGAGGTTGAGGGTGTACGAGCCGTCGGGGCCGGTTGGAGAGGCCTGCCCGCTGCAGGCGGGGGAGGCGCACGGGGCCACCTGGATGTTCGCCAGGGGAACACCATCGGGTCCGGTCACGGTGCCCTTCACCAGGTGCCCGGCCGGCAGCTGCACGTCGATGCCGCCGAGTCCGCTCGCCTCCACCGTGAGCGGGACGGCGCCGGCGAGGGTGGCGGCGAAGCCGTCCGGGCCGTAGAAGCCGGAAGGCTGGGCGTTTGACGGGTCGTCGAAGGCCACGGTGTAGGTCCCGGCGGGCAGGTCGATCGTGTACGTTCCATCCGGACCCGCGCTGCCGTAGTAGCACCGGGCGGGGGCAGCCGTCTGGCACGCGTCGACGAAGATGCCCGACAGCGGCATCCCGCGGCTGTCCGTCACCCGGCCGGCCATGCTCGGGTAGACCGGCGCCGGGGTCAGCGCGATGTCGACGCCGGCGATGTCGGCATCGGTCACCGGGAGCACGGTTGCCGCGGCACCGTCGAGGGTCGCCCCCGCGGTGGAGTAGAAGGTCCAGGGGTACGGCCTGGAGAGGCCGGTCACCACGGTGCAGGGGCCCGGGAGCATCGCCACCGACCAGGTCCCGTCGGCGGCCGTGGTGGCGGTCCCGCAGTTCGGGATCCCCGTCCCCGGCAGGATCCCGTCCAGGGCGCCACACGCGAAGACGTGAATGCCGGGGAGGCGGCGGCCGCGGGCCGTGACGGTGCCGCTGATCGTCTGGCCGGCGGGCACCTGCACGTTGACCGGGGTGCTCGTCGTGCCCACTGAGATGACCGAGGAGAGCGGCCCGAACGGGGTGAGGCCGCTGCCGTTCACGTAGCCGCTGGGGAGCGCGCCGGTGGGGTCGCTCACCGTCATGCGGTAGGTGCCGGCCGCCAGGTCGCCGATGGTGTAGGTCCCGTCGGCGGCCGTGGTGGCCAGCCCACCGCCGTAGGCCGGGAACTGGTACGCGGCCACCTGCAGCCCGGCGGCGGGGGTGCCGTCGGGTCCCAGGACCGTGCCCGTGATGGACCCGCTCGGTGGGGGGCTCGCGGCCGGGCCGGGGATCGGGCCCGTCGGGCCCGGAGCCGGCGTTGCGGAGGGACCTGTCGTCGGCGTCGGGGTTGGCGTGGGGGTCGGCGTCGGTGGCGGCTGCACCACGATGACCTTGATCACTTCCCGGCCGTAGGCTCCGGTGTCGGTGTAGAGGGCGCGGTAGTAGGCGGTCCGCGATGGCGAGAACGTGTAGGTCGAGTTGCCCGAGCCGTCCAGCGTGAGGGTGATCAGCACGCTCCAGTGCACGACATCCGGCGACACCTGCCACTGCACCTGTGCGTACGGCGTCCCGCCCGAGGCCGGGAGGCTGACCAGCTGCCCCGGCAGGATCGTCTCCACGTGCATGGGCGGGGCGGGCATGGTGGCCGCGACGTACGCCACGTGGAACCCGGTGGCCGCGAACGCCCCGGGCGCGGAGACCCGGACCCCGCCCTGGACCAGGGTCATCGCGGTCAGCGAGGTCCGTGGACCGTCCGCCTGCAGGCCGCTGAACGTCACGTCAGGGTGGTACGGGCCGAGTCGCTCCCGAGTCCCGTCGGGTGCGGTGGGCGCCTCCACGATCCACTCGGCCGATGCCCGCGGGCCGCTGTAGGACTGCAGCGTGCTGAAGCTTCCCCCGCTGGTGTCGTTGGTCAGGGCGATCTGCCAGAACGTCCCGTTGATCTTGCCGATCGTCACGGTGATCCGGTCGCCGGGCCTCACCGTGACGGTGTCGATGACCTGTTTGAGCGGATACGCCGGCAGGATCTCCCACCACGCCTGTGCGGCGACCCGCCGGGTCGCGGGGTCGTAGATCTCCTCGATCCCGGCCTGGATCAGCGGGCTGTTCGGGCCGATCCCGTCGATCCCCACCCACACGTCGGTGAACGTTTCCCAGGGGGTGGCGGCGATCGTGGGCACGGTGAACGTCCCGGCGACGCCAGTGTAGGGTCCGTAGCCGGCCACGTATCCAGACCAGCCGTCCGAGACGGTGGAGTTCGGGGTGCTCGCGTCCACCGTGCCGTTGCCGACCGCCAGGAGCGCGACCATGGTCGGTACCGCCAGCCAGCGCAGGCGTCGGGGTCGTCCGGGGTCGGTGGGGGAGGTCGGGTTGGTCGGCATCGGCGTGCCCTCGCGCGGCTCCCCATCCTACGACCTCGGCGTGGGCCACACGGGGTCCATGGCCGGTGGGTCGCTCGATGGCGGTCAGAGCGCGGCGACGGTCTCGAGCGCGCTGAGGGCGACCCCGACCTCATCCTGCTGCCCCCGGTCGATGCCGACGGCCGCTGCGAGCGCCCGCCAGCCTTCGAGGGCGCCGGCGACCTGGTCGATGATCGCGCGGGCCTGGCGTTCCGACAGCCCGAAGAACGAGCGAACGTCGAGGACGTCAACCGCCGTCGGCGAGATCGTCCTGCCGTTTACGGCAGTCGCGTGCTCGCGCATTTCGCGGGCGGGGTTGAGGTCGAACGCGGGAGCCAGGCGCCACCCCGACGCGTGACGCAGGAAGCCGTGGTTGCGAAGGTGATCGTCGCGGTTTCCGGCCAGCACGTTGAAGGCCATCCGCCGATAGAGTTGTGCGAGGTCCTCACGCACGTAAGCGGGCGCCAGCTCGTCGGTGATGGCCTGAGCGATGTCGATGTAGTCGGCGCCTTCGGTGTCGGTCCTTCCCGACAGGGTGAGCGTTGACGCGTAGAGCCGACGTCCATCGGCCGTCCGGTCGAAGCGGCGGGTGACGAATGTGCGGGCTGGGCCGGCAAGCGTGAGCAGTTCGGTGTCGGCGACCTGGATCCCCGCGGCTCGGGCGAGCTCGGCATAGACGTGCTCCCAGGCCCCGACGTCCCGCCGGTCGGTCCGCGATGGAAACTTCGCGATCCACAGGCTCCCGTCTGGACCCCGGTAGTTCGCCTTCGGCCGCACGCCGCCGAGGGAGGAGCCTGGCCCCACGAGGAGCGCGACTTGCTCGTCGGTCATCGAACGAGGGTCGTCCTCGAAGCGGCGGACCATCTCCTGAAGCGTCCGCAGGCGCAGGTACGGAGGGATCGCTGGCTCCCGGTCGGCGACGAACGGGCCGTCGACCCCGTGCCGCAGGCGAAGAGCGCCCATCCTCGTCTCGTCGGCGACGCCGACGAGGAACTCCCAGCTGTCGAGGCTGCGCCCGGCCCGGCGGACCATCAATGCCTCGCCCCACGTGTCGGGCGCAGTGTCCGCGAAGATGCCCGGAAGCCGCCGGCCCGGGATGGTCTGGAGCGCGTCGGTCAGCGGGAGCGCTGGGTCGATGGCAAACCGTCGACGCGCATCGGCGAGCCACGAGCGCGCGTATTGGAACCCGATCGAGAGGATGGGGCCAGGCCAACGGGTGATCACCCCGACCGGGCGGCGCTCGCCCAGCTCGGGCGCGTCGAGGACGACAACGAGGTCCCGGCGGCGGTCAGAGCTCATCGGCGAGCCCTCGCGAACGAGCGCGCCGCGGCCTGCCGAGCCGTTCGTCGGCGATCGCGGCGCCGGCCTCGTCGCGCTCAGCGATCCGGTCGATGTCGGTCGCGAGGCCCAGGACTTCGAGGTAGCGCACGAGGATGGCGGCGCTCACGCTCAGGTCCCCGTGCTCGAGCCGTGAGATCGTCGGGCTCGACGCGACGACGCGCTCCGCCATCTCGGCGATGCTGATCCCCCGCCGTCGACGCGCGAGGCGGAGCCGAGCACCAAGCTCGGCAGCCTGGCGCTGGGTACCCGGGAACAGCGATCGCTTGGTCCTTCCCATCACACATACTATTGCTCGTAGATTGGTCTACTGTCAATAGTATAATAGGAGTCACGAGCTGGGCCACCTGTGTGGGGGCGACCGTTCGGTCGAATCCATGCACTCGAAGTTTCCATGGCACCCCACGCCCGGACGCGTCCGGTGCCCTGTCGAGGCAACTGGCCGAGCACATTCCCCCTGGTTCCGCCTGCGGGCTATCCTCTGCGCATGTCACGGTTCATCCGCGCCGCGCTCGCGGTCGCGCTCGTTGCCGGCGCAGTGGCGGCGGCGCCGGCGCGAGCCCGGGCCGATTCCTCGTCCAACATCCCGGGGATTCCGCTGCCCGGCCCCGTCGTCACCGGCCAGCTCGGCGGGCCGATCTACGACGTGGTGTACCGGATCACGGTCCCGGCCGGGTACGTGGTGGTGGCGGGGCTCTCCGGCAGCCCGGGCACCCTGTTCGGGCTCTACCTCTTCGACGGCACGGCCACCACGGTGGTGGGCACGCAGGGGCTGGTGGCGAGCTCCACGGTGGTGGGGACCGAGCAGCACATCTCCTACCCGTCGACGCTCGGAGGCACCTACTACATCGACCTGAACGGCGCCAGCAACGTCGAGGGGACGTACACGCTGGTGGTCCAGGTCGTCGCCGACACGGCGATCCCCGTGGCGTCCCTGTCCCTCGACAACGGGCGGCTGTCCACGAACTCCGCCACCGTGAGCGTGATCCTGACCGGCTACGCGAGCCTCTCGGGCCTCTCGGAGATGGCGTTCAGCGCCGACGGGGTCACCTGGGGCGCCTGGCAGCCGTACGCCGCCTCCCCCAGCTGGACGTTCCCGCCCGGCGACGGCGTGAAGACGCTCTGGGCAAAGGTCCTCAACGGCGTCGGCGTCGCGTCCGCGCCCGTGTCCGCCTCCATCACGCTCGACACGGTGCGCCCAACCGTCACCGCCATCCGGCCCACCGCCGACTCGGCCGTGGTGGGCCTGCGGCCCACCTTCACGGTCCGTTTCAGCAAGCCCATCGATCCGTCGTCCTGGGGGGGTCTGGGGCTGGTGGTGCAGGCGGCGAACGGCGCCCCGGTCAGCGGGACGTACGCGTACGACGCGACGTCGTGGACCGGCTCGTTCACGCCGGCAGCGGACCTCGCGGCCGGGCAACCGTACGTGGTGACGGTGGGGAGCGTGGTCGACCTTGCCGGCAACGTGGTGTCCCCGATCCCGTCCTGGACCGTGACGCCGCTGCGGCCTGCCAGCCTCTCACTGACCGGCTCGGCGCGGGTGGTCCTGCCGGGGGCCAGCGTGACGCTGACCGCCACCACGCCCGGGCTCGATACCTCGGCGGTGTTCCTGCAGACCCTCGTGCCCGGTGCGACCACGCCGGCCCAGTCCGGTCCGTTCACCGTCGCCAGCGGGACGGTGTCGACCACCGTCGCGCCGGTCGTGAACTCCTGGTACCAGTTCCTCTACCCGGGCTCCCGCACCGACGCCTCGACCACCTCCAACCAGGTGCGCGTGATCGTCCGGCGGCTCGTCTCACTGGTGGGGGTGCCCGCGTCCGTCACCCAGTCGGCGGCGGCGGGCCGGCCGGTCACCCTCACCGCGCAGGTGTCGCCCGTCGGGACGCCTGCCCACCTCTCGTTCCAGCTGTACCGCTACGTGGCCGCCCGCCGCGCGTGGATCTACGCGGGCAGCCTGGGCCGCACCACCGACGCGCAGGGGCAGGCCACCGTCCGCTGGACCCCCGTCGCCGGCCGCTACTACTGGCGCGTCGCGTCGCTCCCCACCCCCGACTTCGCCAACAACGTCAGCCCCGTCTACCGCTGGCTGGTGCGGTAGCCGGGCGCGGCTGCCGCCAGCCGCTCGGCACGGCACCCGTCCGCGGGTGGCACCTGGCAGTACGCGCGGCTGTATACTGCGTGGTAGACAGATCGTGCAATCACGGTGTGAATCCTGTGACGATGCTGCGGATCAACGAGCGGACCAGGGCCGCGCTGCGGAAGCTCGCGGAGCAGCGCGGCGAACCCATGTCGAAGGTTGTCGAGGAGCTCGTGGACGCAGCGCAAGACGAGCAGTTCTTTGCGTCGGCCGATGCGGCGTATCAGCGTCTTCGAGAAGATCCCGACGCCTGGCGCGCCGAACTTGGTGAGCGCGCGGCCTGGGAGCCGACCGTGGCCGACGGCCTCGGCGACGCGTAGGTGGTGCCCGAGCGCGGCGACGTCTGGGTCGTCGATCTGGATCCGACTCGCGGCCACGAACAGGCGAAGACACGACCGTGCATCGTGGTCTCGGATGACCGCTTCAACCGCAGCGCGTCCGGGCTCGTGGTTATCGTGCCGCTCACGTCGGTGAACCGCGGCATCCCCTGGCACGTCCGGGTCGCGCCGGTGGACGGCGGCGTGCGCCAGGAATCCTGGGCCATGGTCGACCAGCTGCGGACGATGTCGCGCGATCGACTCGTCGGCGATCCGTGGGGCCGGGTCTCCCCGGCCGTGATGGCGGCGATCGAAGAGCGATTGCGCCTGCTGCTCGGGCTCGCCTGAGTGCGGCAGCAAGGGGACCCGGTGTAATCCGTCCAGACCGCAGAGCACGGGGGAGTCCGGGGCTGCGGCGACGAGGCCGGGCGATGGAAGGAGCGGCGCTACCAGTGCAACTACGCGCGGCGAAAGCGGACGCAGGCGCGGGAGGCAAGCCGACTCACTTGACAACGCCCGGCAACCAGATGATAGTGAATACGCTATCAGGAGGGCCCACCAAGTGAGAGCATCGATGCTGGTCCGCAGCGCCAGACGGCAGGCCGGTCTGACTCAGCGCGAACTCGCGCAGCGCACGGGCATTCCGCAAAGCACGATCGCACGCATCGAGCGCGATCAGAACGACCCGCGTGCGAGCACGCTCAACTCGCTCCTCATCGGTTGCAGCCAGACGCTGATCGGGTCGGGTTTCGCCCCCGACACCACACTCGAGTTGAGCGAACGGGCGGCACGCCACCTGCCAGAGATCACCCGCAGGCTGGCGGACGGCTTCCGGCCAAGCCGGATCATCCTGTTCGGGTCGCAAGCCAAGGGCCAGGCCCGCCGCGACAGCGATCTCGATCTCTTGGTCGTCGTGGCGCATGTCGAAGACAAGCGCCAGTTGCGCGTGGCCATGCGACAAGCCGTCGCCGACATTCCGATCGACAAGGACATCCTGGTCATCACCGAACGCGAGGCGGCGGCCCATCACGGCCGGTCGGTGTTGTCCACGGCGCTGCGCGACGGAGTGCCGGTGTATGGCCGCTAAGCAGAAGAAACCCGCGGAGGAACACGTCGCGGAGGCCGCGACGTGGCTCGGTTACGCGCAGGGCGATCTCGCCACTGCGCGAAGCAACCACGCCGATAAGTCCGTGCCCAATCGGAACGCCGGATACATGGCTCAGCAGGCGGCCGAGAAGGCCATCAAGGCCGTCATCCTTCTCGAGAATCGCCCGTTCGACATGATCCACGACGTAGATACGCTGGCCCGCCAGGTCCCGCAGGACTTCGTCGTCCCGACGCCGAGCGAGGACCTATCGTGGCTGACCGACCTCGAAACGAGCTCACGGTATCCCGAGCAGGGCGAGGTCGTGACCAGCGAGGACGCTGAGCGCGCAATCGACATCGCCGAAGCCATTGTCGCCGCCGCTCGCAGCCATTTCGCGGCCCGCGGCGTAGATTCCGATCTCTTCGTCTCGAGTTAGCAGGCGAGCAAGCGCGGGCGCGCCTCGAGGTGGGCTCCGTGGCGATTCCGGCAGCCGCCGGGCTGCACATAGTATCCTATGCGTATGTTCACGGAGCGAACGCAGGTCCTGCTGTCCAGGGAGCAGCTGGCGCGTCTGAAGCGGGCCGCGCGGCGCGAAGGCCGGTCGGTCGGCGGCGTGATCCGCGAGGCCATCGACGCGTACACCACCGCATCGTCCGATCGCCGGCGAGACGCCGTCCGCCATCTCCTCGCGATGGACGCGCCCGTCGACGATTGGGACGTGATGAAGGCCGAGATCATCCGTGGGGCGACGGGCGAGGAGTGACGTTCTTCCTCGACACGGCCGTCTTCATGTACGCGGGCGGACGCGACCACCCGCTGCGTCCGCCCTGCCAGGTGATCCTCGAGCGCGTGGCCGCGGGCGCGCTCGACGCGACGACGTCGGCGGAGGTGGTGCAGGAGATCCTCCACCGGTTCGTGGCCATCCGGCGTCCCGACATCGGCACGGCGATGGCGCGCGACGTGCTCGATGCGTTCGAGCCGGTGCTGCCGATCACCAACGGCGTCGTTCGCCGGATGCCCGACCTCGTGGAGCGCTACCCGTCGCTCGCCGCCCGCGACCTTGTGCACGTGGCGACGTGCCTGGAGGAGGGGATCGAGACGATCGTCAGCCCCGATCCTGGCTTCGATGACGTCCGGGAGATCCGTCGGCTGGACCCGACCGCCCTGGCCGGCTGACGCAGTGCCCCAGCGGCAGTAGCGCGCCGTTACGTCGTAACCCTTCCGCAAGGTCCCCGGTCCGAGACTGGCACGCATGGACACGCAGCCGGTCCCGGACACGCGGACCGCGCCCCCGCCCGGCGAACCCGGCCCTCGCTGCGTGAGCGTCCCGTCCAGCATCCCGCGCCCATGGGGATTCGGTGCGCCGTCATCCGGCGGCGCCGCCCGGCCGGGTGCACGGCGAGGCGTGCAGGAACGACGAGAAGGGACATTCGATGAAGCGCAGAGTGATCGGTGCGGCACTCATGATCGCCGTGGGGGCGGGGGCCGCAGGATTCGCCGTGTTCGGACCGGGCCTGTCGAAGGGGGCCACCGCGCAGGTGCTCACCGCCACGGTCGCCCGGACCAACGTGACGGCGCAGGTCGTCGCGACAGGCAACGTATCTGCGACGGCCGTGTATGGGCTGAGCTTCGGGAGCGACCCGGACCTCACCAGCGGCTCGACCTCCGCCTCGAGCGCCGCGAGCACCAGCTCGTCGAGCTCCACCAGCAGCTCCACGAGCAGCTCCACCAGCAGCTCCACGAGCAGCTCCACCAGCACGACGTGGCTGGTGAAGACGGTGGGCGTGAAGGTCGGCGACACCGTCACGAAGGGCCAGGTGCTCGCTGCCGCCGACACCACCGACGCCGGCGTCCAGCTGGCCATCGCGAAGGCCAACCTGGCATCGGCTGAGGCCACCCTCGCCGTCGCTACCGGCCACGCCTCGGCCACCACCATCGCGTCGGCCCAGCAGACGGTCGCGCAGGCCAACCAGGCACTGGTGGCGGCGAACCACAACAGGTCGATCACGATCGATCAGAACGCGCTGTCGCTGCAGACCGCCGAGCAGGCGCTCGCCGGCGCGAAGGCGCAGCTGGCCACCGTCATGGCTGGCCCGACGGCCGACGAGCTCGCATCTGCGCAGGACGCCGTCGACACCGCCCAGCTCAACCTGCAGACCGCCCAGCAGAACCAGGCCAGCACCGTCGCGCAGGACCAGATCACGCTGGAGCAGGCTCAGGAGGCCGTGCAGACGGCCCAGCTCCAGCACCTGAACGCCGTGGGCGTCTCCGGCATCCAGTCGGCGCAGCAGGCCGTCACCAATGCGGTCACGAACCTGGATGCGACGAAGCTCAAGATCGCGGCCGCCGAGCAACAGGCCGCCACGCAGGTCACGGCCGCGCAGGCGGCCCTCGCCACCGCGCAGCGCAACTACGAGTCGACGAAGACGCCGTCCTCGAGCGCCGCCACCACCGCCCAGCAGGCGGTGCAGACGGCCGAGCAGAACCTCGCATCGGCGAAGCAGAAGCAGGCCGCCGCGGCGATCCAGGAGAGCGACAGCCTGACCCAGGCGCAGCAGTCGCTCGCCGCCGCACAGCTCGCGTACCAGGAGAAGGTCGGTCCCAGCACCGCCGACGTGATCGCCGCCGACAGGGCGGCGGTCGCGAGTGCGGAGGTGGCCGTGGCCTCGGCCCGGAAGACCCTGGACCTGGCGTCCATCACTTCCCCCGACGACGGAGTCGTCACCGCGGTCAACGTGCGCGCGGGCGCCCTGGCGCCGTCCGGGTACGCCATCGAGATGCAGACCAGCTCGTTGCAGGTGATCGCGGCGTTCACCGAGAGCAACGTGGCGAGCCTCGAGGTGGGCCAGGCGGCCACGGTCACCATCAGCGCCACCAGCTCGACGGTGCAGGGCACGGTCACCGAGATCGCCCCGACCAGCTCCACCTCGTCGAGCAGCAGCAGCGTGGTCACCTACGACGTCACGGTCTCGCTGCAGGATCCGCCGGCGAAGGTGCGTTCCGGCATGTCGGCCAGCGTGGCCGTCACCACGGCCGAGGCCACCGGCGTGATCGCCGTGCCCTCCACCGCGCTCTCCGGTTCGACCGGCAACTACACGGTCCAGGTGGTCGACTCCACCGGCGCGACGAAGACGGTCTCGGTCAAGGTCGGGCTGGTCACCAGCTCCATGGCCGAGATCCAGAGCGGCCTGACCGCCGGCGAGAAGGTGGTGACCGGGTCCAGCACCGCGAAGACGTCGACCAGCTCCAGCTCGAGCTCCAACTCGGCGGGCGGGTTGAACAGCCTGGGCGGCATCGCCGGCGGTGCGGCCGGTGGACCGCCGGCCGGTGCTCCGGGAGGCCAGCCATGATCGGCCTGCGCGCACGCCGCCAGGCGGCGGATCTCCTCGCCGGAACGGCGCCACTCGGCGGCGGCGGCCGGGACGGTTCGGACGCGATCATCGAGCTTCGGGGCGTCTCGCGCGTGTACGACACGGGCCGGGTCGTGGTGCCCGCACTCGAGGAGGTCGACCTGCGCGTGGAGCGCGGCGAGTTCCTGGCGATCATCGGGCCGTCCGGCTCGGGCAAGTCCACGATGATGAACATCCTGGGCTGCCTGGACCGGCCGACGGGGGGCCGCTACATCCTGGATGGCTCTCCGATCGACGAGCTCGACGACGCTGGGCTGGCGGCCCTGCGGAGCCGATCGATCGGCTTCGTGTTCCAGTCCTACAACCTGCTGCCCCGCACCAGCGCGCTCGAGAACGTGGCCGCGCCGCTGGCGTACCAGGGCGTGGGGCACCGTGAACGGATGGCCCGGGCGAAGGCCATGCTGGAGCGCCTCGGGCTCGGGGAACGTCTCGATCACGAGCCGGCCGAGCTCTCCGGCGGCCAGCAGCAGCGGGTCGGGATCGCCCGGGCACTCGTCACGGACCCCGCGATCCTCCTCGCCGACGAGCCCACCGGCAACCTGGACAGCCACGCCGGCGCGGAGGTCATCGAGCTGTTCCACGAGCTCCACGAGACGGGCCGCACCATCGTGCTGATCACCCACGACCCGGACGTGGCCGCCGCGGCCAGCCGCCAGGTGCACATTCGGGACGGGAGGATCGCGGCATGAGGCTGTTCGACCTGTTCGCGCTCTCGATCTCCAGGCTCGGGACCGGCAAGCTGCGCACCGCGCTGACCATGCTCGGCATCATCATCGGCGTCGCGTCGGTGGTCGCGCTGGTCTCCGTCGCGCAGGGCGCCACCTCGGGCATCAACAGCCGCCTCGAGGGCCTCGGCACGAACCTGCTCACGGTCAACGCGGGCGGTTCGGTCAGCGGGGCCACCCGGGGCGCCTTCGGTTCGGCCACCACGCTGACCATCGACGACGCGACGGCGATCTCGAAGCTCGCGGGGGTCGCGGGGGTCGCGCCCGAGCTCTCCACCCAGGCGCTGGTCGTCGCCGGGAGCGAGAACGAGACGGCGACCGTCATCGGCACCAGTCCGGACTACCTGCTGGTCCGGGCGTACGAGATCTGGCAGGGATCGTTCCTGAACCAGGCCAGCGAGGACAACACGCTCCGGGTCGCGGTCCTCGGCGCCACCACCGCCGAGAACCTCGGGCTGGGCGCCTCCGTCATCGGCACGGACATCACCATCGGCGGCTACCCGTTCCGCGTGATCGGGATCATGCAGGCCAAGGGCGGCAGCGGCTTCCAGAGCCCGGACGACGAGGTGCTGATCCCGGTCAGCACCGCGCGCACCCTGTTCGTGGGCACCAGCAGCATCCGGTCGGTGGGCGTGAGCGTCGCATCGGCGAAGCAGATGGAGACCGTCAAGTCCGAGATCACCGCCCTGCTCGAGCAGCGGCACGACATCGCGGCGGGCGGCACAGACGACTTCACCATCCAGGACCAGTCGCAGCTGCTCTCCACGGCGTCGTCCGTCAGCACGCTGCTCACGGTGCTCCTGGCCGGGATCGCCTCGATCTCGCTGATCGTGGGCGGCATCGGGATCATGAACATCATGCTGGTCTCGGTCCGGGAACGGACCCGCGAGATCGGCATCCGCAAGGCGATCGGCGCGCGCGGTCGCGACGTCATGCTCCAGTTCCTGATCGAGGCGCTGGTGCTGTCGCTGGCCGGTGGCCTGATCGGCATCGTGGTCGGCGTGGCCGTCTCGGTCGTGATCGCGCTGCTCGCCGGCTGGGCGATTGCGTTCAACCCGCTCACCATCGCCGTCCCGGTCGTCTTCAGTCTGATCGTCGGGATCGTGTTCGGTGTCTGGCCGGCACGCCAGGCCGCCCGTCTCGACCCCGTCGTCGCCCTGCGCTACGAATGAAAGGGAACGCTCCGATGATCGATTACCCTGGCGTCCCGGAACCCAACGAGACCCCGGCGCCCGCGTCCACTTGAGCGTCTGCGTCCACTCCGGCGCCCGAATCGGCACCGCTGCCCGCACGTGCGGCGAGGCACGGGTCCGGAAGCTCCCGCTCGGGCGGCCTCCTGACCGCCGTGGCCGCGGTCATCGCGATCGGCGGGCTCGCGTTCGCGGACGCCGGGTAGCCCGTCGCTGGCCTGTGGCAGCTCCGCCGCGGGTCAGTAGCGGCGCTCGTCCTCGTCGAAGTCGTCGCCCCGGGCGGGGCCGCCGCCACGGACGCCGCGCTGCCTGGCGGCGCGGTCGAGCCAGGGCGCGCGGGGCGCGTCTGCGGCAGGAGGCCTCGGGGTTGGAACGTCCACCACCGTCACGTCGGGAACCGGTGGCACGGACGTCGTGACCACCGGGTCGGGCGCGTCGAACGGGTCTTCAGCTCGTCGACGGCGCCACGCCTGGAACATGCTGCCGCCGACGAACGCGAGCGCGGCCAGCACCAGGATGGCGATGATCGGCAGCAGCATGTCGAGAGGCGAGCCCGATCCGCCGGTGCTCGAGGTGGTGCCGGCACCTGCCGGCACGCCCGGTCCGCTGGCCGATGGCCCACCCGACGCGCCGGGGCTGCCGCCGGCGCCCGCACCGGCGGCCGCCGGAACCGGGGCCGTTGGCGAGGCAGTGGGTTTCGGTGTCTTCTTCGCGGTGGCGGCCGGCGTCGCCGTGGCCCGGGCAACGGGTTGGGACGTGGGCCGGGGCGTCGGGCGGGGGGTGGGCTTCGGCGTGGGCTTCGGAGTCGGGGGTGAGCCGGCCTTCACGATGACGCTGCCGGTCATGAACGTGTACAGCGCGTCGTGGTATCCGAACGTGCCGACCTCGCGGAACGTGGCAGTGTACGTGCGACCGGGCGGGATCGTGGGGCTGGCGGTGAAGCCGCCGCGGTCCGGCCAGACCCAGTGATCGACCGTGTCCCGGTTCACCCAGGTCACCGTCTGGCCGACGTAGATGGTCACGGGGGAGGGGAGGAAGTTCTTGTCGATGGTGACGGTGGCGCCGCTCGCCTGGACGACCGACGGGGCGGCGAGCTCGACCGCCAGCACGATGCCGGCAAGAAGGGCGCCTGCCCGCGTGGCGCCCGACACGTGACGCGGGAAACCGCTGCGGATGCTCATGGCGCGGACTCCTGGCTCCCTCTCATGGTCGCGTCTGCTGCGGCCATCCACGCCGCAGCGGCGCCGCCAGCCAGGCGGCGCGACGCCTTCGGCGATCCTGCAGGCTCGGCGGACCGGTGCCCATAGGTCGAATGTACCAGTCGGCCGTGTGGCGGCGCTACTGGGAATCGCCGAACGCGCGCGGACCTGCGGTTCTCCCACGAGGGCGTCCACTCCCGATTGACGTACCGTTCAGTTTCGACCCGTCGGAAGGCCGAAGGGCTCTTGCGTGTCGGTCGCGGCGGAGCAGACTCCCCGCGGAACCGCGTTGGGGCGACGGGTTCCTGGAGGGAGGTCGGTCTCATGTCCGCGCGCACTCGTGCCGTTCGACGGCGTGGGGTGGCCCGTGGCCTGCTCGCGTCCGCCGTTGCTCTCATGCTGGTGTGGGTTCCATCCGCCCGACCGGCGCTGGCCGTTCAGCCGCCGGGACCGCCGGATCCGGCCAACTCGACCATCAGCGGGACGGGTCCGGTGGTCGCCGACGGGGTCGCGACGTCGACCATCGCGATCACGCTGAAGGACAGCAGCGGCACGGCCGTGGACGGCGTCACGCCGACGTTCAGCGGGACCGGCTCCTACAACTCGTACGGCCCGTGCTCCGCCACCGACTTGAGCGGCGTCTCGACCTGCACGCTGGCGTCCACGAAGGCGGAAGTCAAGACGCTGGCCATCACGTCGCCCGCGATGACACCCGCCCCCACCGGGACCGTCTCCTTCATCCCGGGGCCCTACGCGCAGCTCCAGGTGCTGGTTCCAGGTGAAGCGGCCATGCCCGGGAGCACCGGGGGGAAGAGCGGGACGCCGCTCACTCAGACCATCGGCGTGCCGTTCAACGTCACGGTCTATGCTGTCGATGCCAGGTGGAACGTGGTCGGATCCGTCGGCGACAATGTGGGGATCACGTCGTCCGACGCCGCAGCGGGCCTGCCGCTGGCCGCGCCGCTCAACGCCGGAGCGCGGCAGTTCAGTGTCGCGCTCGGGACCGCAAGCAGCACAGGCTGGACCGTCACCGCCAGCGACCTGACGGACGGCACGACAACTGGCACAAGCTCACCCATCCCGGTCGACGCGTTCGTCGGGCTGGTCGTCGTGCTGCCCGGGCAATCCCTGGGGTCAGGGACCGGTTGCCGGACTGGCACGCCTGACGCGCAGGCAGCCGGTACGGCCTTCACCGTCACGGTGTACGCGGTCGATCCGTCGTGCCTACAGGTGACGACGGCGTCGGACACGGTAGCGCTCACGTCCAGTGACACGAACGCATCCATGCCCGCCAGCGCCGCCCTCGTCGGCGGAAGGGTCGACCTCAGCGTCACGCTCGTCACGGCCGGCTCGAGGACGATCACGGCGACCGACGCGGAGAACTCCGCGAAGGCGTCAAGTATCAGCTCGCCTCTCACGGTCAGCGCTGGCGCCTTCACGAAGCTCCAGCTCTTGGTGCCCGGCGAGACCGCGGCACCCGGCACCAGCACGGGCAAGACGGGCAGCCCGTCGACGCAGACCGCCGGCACCGCGTTCACCATCACCGTCAACGCCGTCGACGCCTACTGGAACCGTGTCGGCAGCATCGCACACACGGTTCGCATCACCAGCAGCGCCGCGCCGTCCTCCACCCTCGCGCAGGGTGCGCTGTCCGGAGGGACGACGACGTTCGGCGTGACCCTGACCGGGGCCAGCGGCCAGACACTCGCAGCCACCGACGTGACCGACGGCACGAAGACCGCCGACACCAGCCCGCCGATTCCGCTCGACACATTCGTCGGGCTCCGGGTCCTCCTGCCCGGCGAGTCCCTCGGATCGACGTCGCCGTGCGGCAAGACCGGTAGCCCCTCCGCGCAGACCGCAGGCGGCGCGTTCAACGCCACGGTGTATGCCGTGGGCCTGGATGGGTGCCCCGTCACGACCAGCGACACCGTGGCCATCACGTCGAGCGACGCCAATGCAGTCCTGCCCGCCAGCGCCAGCCTGGGTGGCGGCAGCTCGAAGACGTTCAGCGTCACGCTCAGGACCGCGAGCACCGCCGGGTGGACGATCACCGCCCGCGACGTCACCAACCCGGCCAAGAGCGCGGGCACGAGCGCCGCCGTCGTGGTCAACGCCGCGGCGTATGCGAAGCTCCAGGTCCTGGTGCCAGGCGAGACCGCGGCGCCCGGGACCAGCGCCGGCAAGACCGGGACGCCGTCGACGCAGACCGCCGGCACCGCGTTCACCATCACCGTCAACGCCGTCGACGCCTACTGGAACCGGGTTACCAGCATCACCCACACCGTCAAGATCACCAGCAGCGACAGCGCCGCGACCCTGCCCTCGAACAACGCGCTCGCGGCCGGGAGCCAGACGTTCAGCGTCACGCTGCGGACGACCAGCGCGACCGGCTGGACACTGACGGCCACCGACCAGGCCTCGGGCTACACGAGCATCATCGGCACCAGCTCGGCGATCCCGACCATCGCGGGCACCATCAAGCTGCAGATACTCCTGCCCGGCGAGACCGCCGCGCCCAACACAACGACCGGCAAGACCGGCACGCCTACCGCGCAGACGGCCGGCACGGCGTTCACCGTGACCGTCAACGCCGTTGACGCGAACTGGAACAAGGTCACGAGCGTGACCGACACGGCGGCAATCTCGTCGTCCGACGCGAACGCGGTGCTGCCCTCGAGCGCCGCCCTTGTGGGCGGGACGAAAACGTTCACCGTGACACTGAAGACGGCGGGTTCCCGGACCGTCACCGCCAGCGACCTCACGTACACGACCCGCGCCGCGTCCACGAGCTCCTACGTGACGATCATCCCCGCCACGTTCACGAAGCTGCAGCTCCTCGTCCCCGGCGAGTACGCCGCGCCGGGTACCAGCATCGGGAAGACGGGAAGCCCCAGCTCACAGCGCTCGGCCGTGCCCTTCACGGTCACGGTCAACGCGGTCGATGCCTACTGGAATGTGGTCGGCAGCGTCACCCACACCGTGAGGATCACCTCGAGCGATGGCGGTGCCACACTTCCGGCCAATGCCGCGCTCTCCAGCGGCACCCGGACCTTCAGCGTCACGCTCCGGACGCCGCCATCGCAGACGGTCACGGCCGTCGACATCACGGACGGAACGAAGACCGCCAGCACCAGCCCGGCGATCACGATCCTGGGGGCGCCCGCCACCCTCACGCTCTCGACCACGGCCGGGGTTATCGTCTGGGGGTCTGGTTTCACCCTGACCGCACGCTTCAGCGCGAGCGGCGCGTACCGGGCCGTGACGCTCCAGGCGTCGATCGACGGCGCCAATTGGACGCCGCTGACCACCCTGACAGCCGACGCGCTTGGGAGCGCGTCGTACTACTACCGGGCCGCCCGGAACCTCTGGTACCGCGCGTCGTTCGCGGGCGCGACCGACCTCGGGGCCGGCGTGAGCCTGCCGGTCCGGGTCGTGGTCCGGCAGATCGCACTGCTCCGGCCGACCCTGAGCGGCAAGATCAAGACCATTGCCAGCGGGACGAACATCACGTTCACGACCACCGTCCGACCGGCTCGGCCCGAGCTGCCGAAGGCGAAAGTCAGCTTCACCTTCACGCTGTACCGGAGCGGGCACGTGATCTACAGCGGAAAGCGCGACTTGTACATCGACTCGGCGGGCCTCGCCCGGTGGACCTGGACGTTCGGCTCGCGGGGTCTCTGGTACGTGCGCGCCATCGCGAACCCGACCACGACCAACGCCAACAGCGTCTGGAGCCAGATCGAGCGCTACTACGTACCGTGAGGCGGCACATCGGCGGGGCGCTGACCTGGCCGGGGAACCCCGACTTCGATCCGAACCCATTGATCTGGAGCGGAGCGCCGGTGGAGACGTAGCGTCGGCGTACCTACCACCGCGTGGTCACGCGCGGCGTCGCACGAGCAGGTACCAGGCGATCACGGCGATCACCACGACCACGACGAGGCTCTCGAGCGCGAGCCGGCCGGAGAATCTGAAGCCGAGGAGCGTGAGGGCGAGCACCGGGTCCTCCTGAAGCGACGCGGCGCGACGTGATGGCTGGGGCGCGGCGCGATGGGCGCCACCCTACCGCAGTGCGCGGTCTCGGGCCAGATCGGCCCGTCGGCCGTGATGCGGAACCATGCGTGAGCCGCGGTGGAGCCCCGGGTGTGCCCGGGTGCAGTGCCGGGTGTACCCGGGTGCAGTGCCAGGTGTGCCCTGGTGCAGCTGCTGGCGATCGACCGCAAAGGCGCTGAGACTACACTCTGCCCAGATGCCCGAGCCGATCGACCGCCGATCTGCCCGCCCCGGCCTGGCCGTGACGCCGAGCCAGGAGCAGCGACGCGCCGCCCGTCACGCCATGCTGGCGATGGCGGCACGCCGGCAGCGGCCCGGTGCCGGCAGCGTGCTGCGCGAGTTGAGGCGACAGGGAAGCCAGACGATGCAGTGGTGGCAATCCGCGGTGGCGCTGCTCCAGGAGCGCGGGATCGAGGTGGGCGTCGCAGGCGCGGTCGCGGCGAACGCCTACATGCCGCCTCGTTACACCGCCGATCTCGACCTCGCCCTCCGACTGGCCGATCTGGCCGCCGCAACCAACGTCCTGCGGGGCGCCGGCTGGGCGCTCATCGGGCAACTGGAGCTCTACGAAGGCCTGGAGGGATCCGCGTGGAGGACCCCGGAGGGATCTGAGCTCGACCTGATCGGGTTACCCGGGGCCTGGGGCGACCAGGCGATCGCGGCGGCGCAGCGCAACGTGGTCGCCGACCTTCCCACACTGCCGCTCGAGGACATCGTCGTGGCGAAGCTCATCTCGGCCCGCCCGCAGGACACCGCCGACATCAGCCGGATGCTCGGCGGCTCTGACGTTGAGCACCTCGAGCCTGTCCGTGCGGCGGTCCGGCGATGGAGACCAGCTGACCTGGAGGATCTCGAACAGATGATCGTGGCCGGGAGACTGGAGTACGGAGGCCCGTAGCCCCGGTGACACCACGACCGGCGGACCTGCTGCGGGGACGCGCGGTGAAGCCGCGACGCGCCAGCAGCGTCTCACCCGGCGAGTAACCCGGTATCTGGCTCGCGCCGGCGCGCAGCTGGGCGAGGGCATCTCGATCGATGACCCTGTCCGATCACCTGGCCTCCGCGACCAGCATGAGGTTGCCATTGTCGACGACGGCGACTCGGACCGACGCTGGACGGTGCGTGACCCGTCGGGAGTCCGCTCCGTCACGGGTCCCCACCATGCTCCGACGTCCCCTCGGAGCAGGAGTCGGGGGTCGCGGCCCATCCGTGCGCGGACGTACACGCGACAGGCCCGTTCAAACGTGGGCTTCGAGATGAAGCCATCCAGGTTCGCTCGACCTTGCGCATCCACACGTCGTCGACCCTGCCCGCGTCGAGATCCACCAGGTTCGAGCTCGAGGTAGCAGGGCATGCCCCCGAGCACGCCCCGGGCTCGGAGCCGGTCGACAGCCGACCACCGCGGGAAGAACGCCGCCGCGTCCGTGTAGCCGAGCACCGCGAGCTGACCGCCCGCGGTGCGACGGCCGAAGAGCCTGCCCGCGAGGACCTGGTCCTCGAAGGAGCTGATCGCGCTGCCGGCCAGCACGACCAGGAGCCGCAGCGACCGCGTCGCCAGCGTCCAGTATCGGCCGATCCGTCCCGGTATCCTCCCGATCGTGCTCCCCACGAACCAGCCGGGGCGGCCGCATGCGCGTCCCGGGCGTGTCGCCGTGCTCCTCGTCGCCGTGGCGCTCGTCGTCGCGTCGGGCCTCGCCTATGCCTTTCGCCGCGACCTGACGTCCCTGCCGGTCGGCGTGCCCGGTGTTCCGGCCCCGTCGAGCGTGCCCACCGAGGCACTCGTCACTCCCGACCCGATCGAGACCGGCCACCTCGTCGGGCCGGCCGCGTCGGGTGAGCCCGAGGTGCAGTCGGCCGACACCATGCCGCTCGAGAGGCCGATATTCACCTACACCGGCTCGCAGCCGTGGCAGATCGCGACGCGCCCGGATGCCACCCACGTCCTCGAGGGGTACGCGTCTCGCCCGTCGTATCTGCCGGGCGAGACCCTCCGGCTCGCCGTCTCCACCACGGCCTCCACCTACGACGTAGCGATCTTCCGCGTCTCGGGGAAGGCACCGGTCGCCGGTCCGTTCGTGCAGGTCGCCAGCGAGCCCGGGCAGGCCGGTCGCCGGCAGTCGCCGCCCGCGATCGACCCGATCACGAAGATGGCGACGGCGCGCTGGCAGTACGACTTCACCTACGCCATCCCGAAGTCGTGGAAGTCGGACGTGTACCTGGTCCGCCTGTCGAGCAGCGAGGGCGTCCAGTCCTACGTTCCGTTCGTCCTGCGCAGCCCCGTCGCGCACCGCATCCTCGTGGTGTCGAACGCCATGAACTGGGAGGCGTACAACCGCTGGGGCGGGTCGAGCGCGTACACCACCGACGTGGGCCAGCCGATGCCGGGCGTGACGCGCGCGCTCGCCGTCTCGTTCGACCGGCCGTACGCGTCGGACGGCGGGGCCGGGCAGCTCTTCTTCCTGGAACTGCCGCTCGTCTCCTGGCTCCTGCGGCAGAATCTGGACGTCGCGTTCACCACCGACTACGACCTGTCGCTGGATCCCGACGCACAGCCGCTGCCGAAGGTGGTCGTGTTCAACGCCCACGACGAGTACTGGGGGGTGCCGCTCTACCAGTGGCTCCAGCGGCACGTGAACGTGCTGGGCGACATGGGTCTGGCGATGCTGGCGGCCGACACGGGCTACTGGCCGGTCACGTTCGCGCACCCGACGGCCGACGGTCCGCGCGACATGCTGGTGTTCAAGAACGGCCCGGTGCCCGCGGAGTTGCTGGCGCCTGGCCAGACGCCCGGGCCGACCGCGAGCGGCGCGCCCGTCGACTCGCCCGCGCCGACCGCGGCGCTGCTGCCGCCCGTCGACTCGCCCGCGCCGACCGCGAGCGGCGCGCCCGTCGACTCGCCCGCGCCCGGCGACATCGAGGAGCGGAGTTCGCGGATCCTCTGGGAGATCCCCGCGTCGGGACCGTACGTGGGGAGTCTGCCGGGGCAGCCGGTGTTCGGCGTCCACTACCAGGGCGTGACGACCGCGCTTGGCCGGTACTCGCTCGCCGGGGCTCCGCCCGTGACGGGCCCGAACGCCGGGCCCACCGCGGCACCCAGTCCCGGCGCCTCCGCGTCATCCGGTGCACCTGGTACCGGCACGACCTCCGGCGCCTCCACCGCCGCTGCGGTGCCCACCACCACCTCCGTGGCGCCTACCGCTGCGCTGCCCGCCACCGCCGCTGCGCCCATCACCACCGCTGCGGTGCCCACCACCGCTGCCGCAGCCGCAGCCACCACCCCCACGCGCCTGCTCGCTGGCACCGGGCTCTCGGCGGGCAGCTCGCTCGGCTTCATCGCCGGTGGCGAGGTGGACGGCGTCCGGGACACGCCTGCCTGGTGGGGGCCCGCAGGCGGGCAGTACGACCACTCGTTCGCCATCGCGGCCGACATCCCGGGCCGGCTTGACTACAGCTGCACGGCCGAGGCGGTCTGGCGCGAGCTCCCGAACGGCGGCCGCGTCTTCAGCTCCGGCACGTTCTACTGGGGCTGGGCGCTCGATCCCGCCTGGGGCCGCGCGCACGAGGTCCCGCCGGGGTTCGGGCGGCTGACGCTGAACATCCTGGAGTGGCTGGCCGGGGGATGAGGCAGTCGCGGAGCGGTCGCTGGCCTGGCCCGCGCGGCCTGAGCCTGGCCCGCCAGGACCTGAGCCTGGCCGGCGGTGCAGGTGGCCATATTCCCGCACGGTGTCGCACTGGGACGCCCGCCGGAGTCCGGCGGCACCCTGGCGGATCTCGACGGCCGGGTTCCGGTCGTCCTCCGTGCGAGTGGCCGGCTGCTCGGGCCGTGGGTCGCCGGTTCGAGGCTGCGTAACGGGTCGCGGCGGCCGGAACGGGTGGCATACGCGACGCCTGGCGGGAATCCGGCCGATTGCCCGGACCACGGCGGTGATTGCCCGGGGCCACGGCGGTGATTGCCCGGGGCCACGGCGGTGATTGCCCGGGGCCACGGCAGGGAATGCTCGGGGCCACGGCAGGGAATGCTCGGGGCCACGGCAGGGAATGCCCGGGGCCACGGCAGCGTTTCCCCGCACAGCGGCACCAGGAAGGCGCCGCCCGCGGTCCCGCGCCGGGGGTTTCTACCAGACGTTCACCCGGGGAACCAGAGGCAGGTCGCGCGGCCTTGGGAAGGGTCGCCGGTGGCCCGAAACCGGCCGCGCCTGCGAATATCGTGGGCGAGCATGCGCGGTCATGCGAATCTCGGGCCGCACGACCCGGCCGCGCCCCCGGCGAGCCGTGGGCCGTTCCCCGGAGTGGCACCCGGCGGAATGGAGGCGCGGAGCGGGCCGACCCGGCGGAAAGGAGGCGCGGAGCGGGCCGACCCCGGCCGAAAGGAGCGGCCACGCGGCGGAGCGGGCCGACCCCGGCCGAAAGGAGCGGCCACGCGGCGGAGCGGGGGCCGACCCCGGCCGAACGGGGTGCCGCGTGGCGGCGGTCCCCCGGACGCGGGCGGCCCACGCGCGAGTTCTTCCTTCAGCCCAGCGGCACGAAGAACGAGAACACCAGCAGGATCGACATGGCGGCCAGCACGATCGTGCTGATCCAGCCGACCCAGAACAGGAACCGCCCACTCCGTAGTGTGCCCATGACGCGCTTGTCGTCTGCCAGCAGCATCACGAAGACCAGGATGAACGGCAGCAGGAGCCCGTTGAGCACCTGCGAGAGGAACATGACCGGCACCAGCTGACCGGGGGAGAGGAGCAGCACGAACGCCGCCGGGAACGCCACGAACAGCGCGAGGAACGAATAGAACGCCGGTGCCTGCCGCCAACGCCAGTCGACACCGGTCTCCCACCCGAACGCCTCACAGGCCGTGTACGCGCTCGACAGCGGGACCACGCCGAGCCCGAGCAGCGACGCCGCCAGCAGCCCCACGGCAAAGAGAACCTCCGCGGCCGGACCCGCCACGGGGCCGAGCGCCTGCGCCGCCGTCGCAGCCGTGAAGGTGTTCGGGTCGATGTGCGCGCCCTGCCCCGTGGCCCAGATCGTCGCCGCGCACGCGACCACGATGAACGCCGCAACCAGGTTCGTGACCAGGGTCCCCAGCCCCACGTCCACCCGTTCCGCCGCGAGCTCGTCCGGGCCGAGCCGCTTGTCCACCACGTACGCCTGGATGAACGCCTGGCCCCACGGCGTGATGGTGGTGCCGACCGTCCCGACGACGGCCAGCCAGTAGGCGTTGGTGAGCGCGCCGTGCGGGATGACCAGCGACGTGGCCGCCCGGCCCCAGTCTGGGTGGGCGAGCACGGCAGAAGCGACATACGCGAGCGACACCCCCACGCCGACCGCGACGAACGCGTACTGCACGCGGCTGAAGCTGCCCGCCGAGATCAGCAGCACGACCGCGACGGCCGAGATGGCCGCACTGACGGGCACCGGCACGCCGAAGAGGTCCAGCGCCGCGCCGATCCCGGCGAACTCGGCGACCGTCGTGCCCAGGTTCGCGACGAGCATGGTGATCGCGGCGAACGTCGCCCACCGGACGCCGAAGCGCTCGCGGATCAGGCCGGTCATGCCCTGGCCCGTGGCCAGGCCCAGCCGCGCGCCCACCTCCTGGGTGAAGAACAGCACGATCTGGCTGGCCAGGATGACCCAGAGCAGGTCGTAGCCGAACTGGACGCCCGCCAGGGAGTAGGTCGTGATGCCGCCGGCGTCGTTGTCGGCGAAGCCGCTCACCAGGCCCGGGCCAAGGACCGCGAGCACAGCCGCAAGGCGCAGCCGCGAGGGCGAGCCGAAGCCGGGCATCGAGGGACGTCGCGAGGGCGCCACGGGCGGCGGCGAGATCGGGGTCGGGGGCGCAGCCGGCACGTCGGATCAGGCCACGATCGAGGTCCAGATGAGCATCAGCGAGAGCGCCACGAGCAGCCCCGTGCCGAGCCACCCGACGCCGCGCAGGAATCGGCCGCTCGCGAGGGGCCCCATCAGACGCCGGTCGGCCGAGAGCAGCATCACGAAGATCAGCACGAACGGCAGCAGCAGCGCGTTGAGCACCTGCGCCAGGAACATCACCTGGATCAGCGGCAGCCCCGGGATCAGCACGAACAGCGCCGCGAACCCGACGAAGAATGCCAGCAGCGTGTAGAACGCCGGGGCCTCGCGCAGCCGCCGGTCGACGCCGTTCTCCCACCCGAACGCCTCGCACGCGGAGTAGGCACTGGTCAGCGGCACGACGCCGAGCCCGAGGAACGACGCCGCCAGCAGCCCGATGGCGAACAGCACCATGGCCGCCTGCCCCGCCAGCGGTTCGAGCGCCCGTGCCGCCGCGGCCGCATCCGGGATCGATCGCTCCCCGACGGTCCAGAGGGTCGCCGCGCAGGCGACCACGATGAACCCCGCGATCAGGTTGGTGAGCAGGGCGCCGAGCCCGACGTCGAACCGCTCGGCCACCACGTCCTCCGGGCCCAGTCGCTTGTCCGCGACGTACGACTGGATGAACGCCTGCCCCCATGGCGTGATGGTCGTGCCCACCGTGCCCACCACCGCCACCCAGTACGCGGCCGAGAGCGAGGGCCGGGGGATCACCAGGGAGACCGCGGCGTGGCCCCAGTCCGGGCGGGCGATGATCGCCGAGCAGAGGTAGGCGAGCGAAACCCCGATCCCGACGGCCACGAACAGGTACTGGACGCGGCTGAAGCTGCCACGGGTGAGCAACAGGATCACGACGCCGGCGGCGAGGACGGCACTGACGGGGGTGGGCACGCCGAAGAGCCCGAGCGCGGCACTCGTGCCAGCGAACTCGGCGACCGTCGAGCCGAGGTTGGCGACGAGCATCGTGACGGTGAGGAACGCGGCCCAGCGCACGCCGAACCGCTCGCGCGCGAGCCCGGTAAGCCCCTGGCCGGTGGCCAGTCCGAGTCGCGCGCCGGCCTCCTGGGTGAAGAACAGCACGATCTGGCTGGCAAGGAGCACCCAGAGCAGCGCATACCCGAACTGGGCGCCCGCCAGCGAGTAGGTCGTGATGCCGCCCGCGTCGTTGTCGGCGAAGCCGCTGACGAGACCCGGGCCCAGGACGCCCAGGACGGCCGCGAGGCGGACACGGCTCGCCGCCCGCGGGGTGATCGCCACCGGCCAGCGGGTCTGGCGGGGAGCCGCCGGCGAGGGCACGATCTAGGCTCCGACGCGGCGGGTCGAGGCCGGAGCGCGGAGCCGGAGGCGCACGGCCTAGGCCCCGGTCCGGCTGTAGAGGCGAGGGAGACGCCGCTTCCACGCCGTGGGCAGGACCGTGTCGATCGCGTCGTCGACCGTGACGATCCCGAGGAGCGTCCCGCTGTCGTCCACCACCGGCACGGCCAGCAGGTTGTACCGCGCGACCACCTGGGCGACCTCGTCCTGCGGCGTCAGCGCGCCGACGGCGACCGGCTCGTCGTGCATGAACTCGCGCACGGGCGTGTCCGGCTGGGCCACGATCAGGTCGCGCAGCGAGAGCACGCCCACGAGGCGCTCCTGCGCGTCCACCACGTACACGTAGTAGATCGTCTCGGCGTCGGGCTCGAGCTCGCGCAGCTTCTCGATGGCCTGGGCCGCGGTCAGGTCCTCGGAGATCGCCACGTACGCCGTGGTCATGATGCCGCCCGCGGTGTCCTCCGGGTAGCCGAGCAGCTCGCGCACCTCCTCGGCCTCGTCGCGCTCCATGAGCGGCAGGATCTCCGCCTTGGTCTCCTCGGAGAGGTCGGCGATCAGGTCGGCCGCGTCGTCCGGGCTCATCTCCTCGAGGATGTCGGCGGCGCGCGCGGGCTCCAGGTCCTCCAGCACGTCGACCTGGGTCTCCGGCTCCATTTCCTCCATGGCATCGGCCACCGCCTCGTCGTCGAGGGAGGCGAGCACGCCGGCACGGTCGCGCGGGGTCAGCTGGTCGATGATCGTCGCCAGGTCGGCCGGGTGCAGCTCCCGGAGGCCCTGGTGGGGGACGCGAAGGCGGATTGACGCGATCGACGTCTCGACCGGGTCGACGTCCTCCCAGTCGATGTACCGCTCGGGAACGCCGAGGCGAAGGTTCCGGGCGATCGTCCGCCACGGTCCCTCGATCCCCAGGCGCCGCAGCAGGCCGGCGGCCCCGACATCGACCGCCACCAGGTGCAGCTTGCCCTCGATCTCGTCGAGCCGGAGGTCGTTGACGCGCACGACGCGTCGCCCGTCGATGTCGACGATCTGCTTGTCCTGCAGGTCCTGGAAGAGGAGGAGCTCGTTCGGACGCTGGCGGAACTTGCCGATGTCGATGGTCGCGGTCGACAGGACCGCGCCGGTCGCATCGAAGCTCGCGACGTCGCTCCAGGGCACGAAGATCTTGCGCCGTCCGGTCGCGACGACGAGGCCGGTGACCGGGGGGTACCGGTCGCCGATGGCCACGATCAGGTCGGCGACCTTGCCGATCGGCTCACCCTGGCGGTCGCGCACGGGCCGGCCGACCACCTGGCTCAGGTAGAGCTGCATCTGCCACCTCGGTGGGGCGCGGGTCCGACGCCCCGGGGTGGCACGCGGCGGTGCTAGATGCCGCGCGGAGTTCCCGGGGTGGACCGGACCGGCGCGATGGCCACGGCGCCTGGGGCGCCGCAGCGACTAGGTCCAGGTTCCACGGGGGGAGGGAGACCTCCGATGCTTGTTCCGCGACGGCATGCAGCAAAAAATGCGCGAACGCACGCCGTCCCCCGGACGATAGTCCGGGGCTTCCGGGGTGTCAAACAGTTCGGCCGTCGACTGTGGACGGCCGTCGACAACAGTTCGGCCTTCCGTCGGTACCTTCGTCCCGGTCCGCCCCGGTACTCTCGGGTTACCGAGTCGAGCTCGGTGGCGGTCTAACCTCCGGGGGTGGACGGCACGCACCGGGAAGGATCGGTGTCACCGGGTGGCTACGCGTCCGCCGGGGAGCGGGCGCCGGCAAGCGGCTGGATCGATCCCCACACCGACCGGCTTCGCGCCCTGCTCGAAGTGGCCCGCGAGCTGACCCAGACGTTCGACCGGGCGACCATCCTGACGACCATCGTCCGATCGGTGAACCACCTCCTGGGGACCGACCTCGCGATCATCAGCCTGCGGGCGGCCGGCACCCCGCTCCAGCCCGTGGCCTGGGACGGACTCCCCGACGACATCGGCGCGCTGACTCCCCTTCCCGAGACCTCGCCCTTCGTCGCCGATCTGCTCACCGGTCGGAGCTGGACCTGCGGCGACCCCGACCAGCCCCCGCCCAGCCCCGAGCTCGTCGCGTGGCGGCGGCACGCGGCGCACGCGCTGGTCCCCCTGATGCACGACGGCCGCGCGATCGGTGTGCTCGAGGCCGCCTGGCACGCCCCCCACGCCTGGACCGAGGATGAGCTGACGGTCCTCGAGATGATCGCCAGCCAGGCCGCGGTCGCGATCCACAACGCCGACGTGATGGCGGAGTCGGAGCGCTGGGCGGCGCAACTCGGGGTCGTGCAGGCGTCGATCAGCCGGCTCAACCGGCTCAACACGGTCGAGTCGGTCGGCCGTGCCATCGTCGAGGAGACGCGGCGCGTCGTCGACTACCACAACTGCCGGGTCTACCTGCTGGAGCCCCCGGACCTGCTCGAGCCGATCGCGTTCCGTGGCGAAGTCGGCACGTACACGGAGATCCCGGCGGAGCTGCTGCGGACCCGGGTGGGCGTCGGGTTCACGGGCTGGGCCGCGCTGCACGACGAGCCCCTGCTGGTGGACGACGCGAACCTGGACCCCCGGGGCGCCCGGATCCCCGGCACGGACGACATCGACGAGTCGATGGTGGTGGTGCCCATGCACTTCGACGATCGCCTGATCGGGGTGCTGACGCTCTCCAAGCTCGGCCTGCGCCAGTTCGACGAGCGCGACCTGCGCCTGATGAGCGTCCTGGCCGATGCGGCGGGCACCGCCATCGAGAGCGCGCGGGCATTCGAGGAGCTGCACCGCCGAGAGCGCGAGATGCGCAGCCTGCTCGAGCTGTCAAGCGAGGTCGCGCAGACCCTCGACCCCTTCAAGGTCGCCGACCGGATCGCCGCCCACGTGGCCCGCGCCCTCCAGGCGGACCTGGTGGCGATCAGCATGTGGGATCGCGAGCGCGACTTCGTACGGACGCTGGGGGCCTTCCCCCGCGACGAGTCGCGCGCCCCCGACTACCCGCTCGCCGACTACCCGGACACCCGGCGCGTCCTGGTCGACCAGGTCCCGAGCGTCAACCTCGTCGATGCCGCCGATGCCGACCCGGCCGAGGCACGGATCCTGCGGGCCATCGGCATGTCCACCGGCCTCATGGTTCCCCTGGTCGCGGCCGGCGAGTCGCTCGGGCTGATCGAGGTCTGCACGCGGGATTCGCAGACCTTCGACGAGGAGGCGGTGCGGCTCGCGACCACCATGGCGAACGAGGCCGTGATGGCGCTCGAGAACGCGCGCCTGTACCAGGCTGCCAGGGACCTCGCGGACCACGATCCGTTGACCGGGTTCTACAACCACCGCTACCTGCACGAGCGGCTGGGAGAGGAGCTGCTGCGGGCCAGGCGAGGACGCCGGCCCGTGGCGCTGCTCATGCTCGACCTGGACGATTTCAAGCTGGTGAACGACACGCTGGGCCACCAGGTGGGCGACCAGGTGCTGCGCTGGGCCGCCGACCTGATCCGCTCCACCCTGCGCGAGCCGGACGTGCCCGCCCGCTACGGGGGGGACGAGTTCGCGGTGATCCTGCCGGAGGCCGACGCGGAGGCGGCACGCGCCGCGGCCGGCCGGATCACGGGCGCCTTCGCGGCGTCCTCGTTCCAGGCGGCGGAGCGCTCGCCGGTCCCGATCGGCGCATCGATCGGCGTCGCGGCGTTTCCCTCGGACGCGCACACCGTGGGCGAGCTGATCGCCGCGGCCGACGCCGATCTCTACCGGGCGAAGCGCACGGAAGGAGAGCTGGTGCCGACCGCCTGGTTGTGGGACCACGCGCAGTCCGCCGGCCACGCCCTGGCCGCCCGCCACGCCCGGGCCGAAGGCGACACCGACGACGCCGGCCACGCCCTGGCCGCCGGGCAGGCTCCGCCCATCGCCGCTCCCGGTCCAGCCTGACCGCGCAGGGGAGCAGGCGC
Source organism: Chloroflexota bacterium (assembly GCA_021786265.1). The sequence continues at coordinate 1,987 of JAJYNP010000365.1, read as the reverse complement.
CGCATGGCCGGCTTCCGAGGCGCTCGCAGCACGCTAGACACGGCCGGGCAGGCCGCGCATGCTCGCCCCGTGACCGCGCGGGAACTGGAGCAGGAGCGGCCCCGCGGGCGGGATGCGAGGGTGCGCCTGGCCCGTCGGGTGGAGGCCGCGCTCCTGGCGCTGCTCGCGCTCGACCTGTTTCCGGTGACGGCCGGCCACGCGACAGGCCCGTTCGGCATTGCCGGGCTGCTGCTCGTCGCGGGCCTCGCGGGCACCGTCGCCGTGGAACGCCGCGCGATCGATCTCGCCGCGGCCAGGAACGCGGCGAGCGAAGCGACCCTCGCAAGGATGCTCCGCGGCCTCTCCCGATCGAATTCCGCGGACGCCACGGTCGACGCGATCGTCGACGACCTGCGCCAGGCCTCCGGCGCGGACCACGTCGTGGTCGCGCGGCTCAAGCCCTCTGAGCGGGTCATCGAGGCGACGCTCGTGTCGTCGAGCGCTGCCGTCCCGCTCTCGGTGACTCGCTTTCCCGCCAGCGACCTGGAACCCGGCGGCGCGCTCTCGGTCCGCGCCAGGACCGCCGTCTCGCCGGGATCGGCCGGCGCGCCGCGACCATCCAGGATCCTGCCCCTCTCGCCGGCCGTCGACCAGTCGACCGGGACGGATGCGGCCCGGTCCGGAGGACGCGGGGCCGGCGTCACGGACGAGCCCATGCGCCCCGGATCCACCATGTACGCGGTCGAGCGCATCACCGACCGGGTGAGCCGCGCGTACGGGCTTCGCCACATCCTGGCCGAGCCGCTCGTTGCCGGCGGAGACGTGGTGGGAGCCCTGGTGCTGTCGCGCCGGACGGATTCCGGCTGGCCGGCCGAGAGCCGGCAGGTCCTCAGGTCGGCCTCGCAGGACCTCTCGGCGGCGCTGGAGCGGGCCTACGCGCACGAAGAGGCGCGGGTCCGCGCCGCCACCGACGCGCTGACCGGCATCCCCAACCGCGCCTATTTCGAGGAGCTCGTGGAGATGCTCGGCCGCGGCGGGCGCCGCGCAAACGACGCCCTGGGGATCCTGATGCTCGATCTCGACCACTTCAAGGCGCTCAACGACCGGTACGGGCACCCGGTGGGTGACGAGGTGCTGCGGGGCGTGGGCCGCGTGCTGCGCGGTACGGTGCGGGCGGACGACGTGCCGGCGCGGTACGGTGGCGAGGAGTTCGTCGTGGTGCTGCGGCGGGCGACCGAGGAGTCCGCGGTAGAGATCGCGCAGCGGCTTCGGCAGGCCGTCCGCTCGCTCCACACCTCCGAGCTGGGGATCGACGCGCCGGTCACGGTGTCGGTGGGCGTTGCGGTGGGGGTGGTGAGCGCCCGTTCCCTGGTCGAGCGCGCCGACGCGGCGCTCTACCGCGCGAAGCGGCATGGCCGCGACCGGGTGGAGGTGGGCTGAGTGGCGCCGCCGGCCGAGGTGCCGCTCCTCTCCAACGCCGAGCTCGCCGCCATCTTCCACGAGATCGGCGACATGCTGGAGGTCCAGGGCGAGCTCGTCTTCAAGACCGTCGCGTATCACCGCGCCGCCGACGCGATCGCGCACTCGCCAGTGGAGGTGGCACGCGCGTACCGCGAGGGCCGGCCCCCGCGGATCCCCGGCGTGGGTGCGGCGATCTCGAAGAAGCTCCAGGAGCTCGCGACCACCGGGCGGCTCGCCTTCCACGAACGGCTGCGCGCCGAGGTGCCCCCGTCGCTGGTGGCGCTGCTCGAGATCCCCGGGGTGGGGCCGCGCACCGTGAAGCTGCTCCACGAGCAGCGGGGGATCGAGACGCTCGACGACCTGCGCCGCGCGGCCGAGGCCGGGCACCTGCGCGACCTGCGCGGGATGTCGGAGCGGACCGAGGCCGCGATCCTCGACGGGATCGAGCAGCTGGAGCGCCGCCAGCAGCGGATGCGTCTGGGCGAGGCCGAGCGCATCGTCGAAGGGATCGTGGCGGAGCTGGACGGCACGCCCGGCGTGCACGAGC
>JAJYNP010000014.1 GCA_021786265.1 Chloroflexota bacterium | reverse complement strand
GGTGGTTCTGGCGGCCGGCGATGATCTCCTGGCCGCGGGCAAGGTGGGCCATCTGGGAGACGAGGTTGCCCATCGTCCCCGAGGCGACGAAGAGGCCGGCCTCCTTGCCGAGCAGCTCGGCGGCGCGCTCCTCGAGGGCATTGACGGTCGGATCGTCGCCGAAGACGTCGTCGCCGACTTCGGCCTCGGCCATCGCCCGGCGCATGGTCGGCGTGGGTTTGGTGACGGTATCGCTGCGCAGGTCGATGAGGGACATGGGCCGCGAGTATACCGAGGCGGCGCGGATCCTCCGCGCCGCGGGGCGGCGTATCGTGCGCCCGCGTGCGCGGCGGCGTTTCGAGCGTGCGCGGCGGCGTGAGGCAGGTTCACAGGATCGGCCTGACGCACGCTCGTTCAGACCGGCGGTTCGACCGAACAGGCCGGCGACCACGCATACACGCATCGGTCGTCGTGAGCCTGCCTCACGTGGCGAGCGTCGACTGCCGCTGCCGGGGGTGGTCCGTCCCGGACAAGCGCCTTCGCAGCTGCTATCCTCCCGACGCCGCACGGACCCGTGGTGTAGCGGCCCAACATGCCAGCCTGTCACGCTGGAGATCGCCGGTTCGAATCCGGTCGGGTCCGCCATCGCCCGCTTTCTCCACGCCCCGCCTGCCGCCCAGGCGGGGCGTTCTTCCGCCCGCGACGTGCCGTAACCCCCACGCGTGACCGCCAGGCGTGACGGCCATGGGAGAATCCGGCCGTGCGCTGCCTGAGGACCCCGCTCGCGCTGCTCGCTCTCGCCGCGCTGCTGGCGGGGGCCGTGACCGGAGTCACGGGCGACACGGCCGGCGGAGCCGGCGCTGCCGGCGGGTACTCGATCGAGGCATCGGCAAGCGCCTCTCCGGCTGCGGCATCGTCACCCGCCGCCTCCGCGGCGCCGGCGCCCACCGCCGCGCCAGCTACCACCGCCGCGCCAGCAACTCCACCCCTCGCCACCGCCGCTCCAGCCGCCACCGCCGCGCCGGCAACCCCACCACCCGCCGAAATCCCCGTCGTCCCCGTCGTCGATTTTCGCTCGACCGAGACGGCCGTCGACCGCACCGAGGTCGCTGCCACGCTTGACGGCAGGAGCGGCCGCCATAGCGCCCTCGAGCTCGTCGCCGCCGATGCCGACGCGATCCTGGTCGCGCTCGGTGTGGCGCAGCCGGTCGAAACCGACCGGCTGATCCTGGCGGTGGACGCCGAGACGCTCGTCCGAGACCTGGCCGCCCATCGCGACCGCCTCGCGTTCGTGCGCGCGACCGAGGTCACGGCCGCCGCCCGCGCGCTCGCCTGGGGCGGTCGTCAGCTGTTCGGGGTCGATCGCGTTCGCACCCTCGCCGACTGGCCTCTCACTGCCCGCCTGGATCCCGAGCTGGCTCCCGACGCGGATCCCGAGCTGGCTCCCGACGCCGTCCCCTTCGATCCGGGGTCGACGTGGACGCTCGTCGCAGGCGGCGACGTCTTCCTCGACCGGGGAATCGCCCGGCAGGTGAAGGTCCTCGGCAAAGGGGTCGACTTCCCGTTCGACGGCGGTAGCGCCGAGATCACCGGGCGCTACTGCTGCTCGTCGTTCGGGTGGAGGCTGCCCCGGACCCAACGGACGGGCGACGCCGGTGCGGTCCGTCACCTGCTCGAGTCGGCCGACCTGGCGGCGGCGAACTTCGAGAACCCGGCCCCGGATCGCTTCCGCTACCACGTGCACGGAACCGTCTTCTCGGCCGATCCGCGACTCATCGACGGGCTGCGAAACGCGGGAATCGACTGGGTTTCGCTGGCCAACAACCACATCCGCGACGCCGGGGCGAACGGCGTCCTCCAGACGATCGCTCACCTCGACGAGCGCGGCATCGCCCACAGCGGTGCCGGGCGGAACACGACCGAGGCGCACCGGCCCGCGATCCTCGACGCGGGCGGCCTGGAGGTCGCCTTCCTGGGCTACGACACGATCGCCCGCTCCTACGGGGCGGGCACCGCTCGCGTCGGGAGTGCCCAGATGTCCGAGGCGGCCGTGCGGCGTGACGTGGCGCTGGCCCGGAAGGCGGGAGCGGACGTCGTCGTCGTCTACCCGCACTGGGGCGTCGAGTACACGACCCGGACGTCGTCCCTCCAGCGACGCCTCGGGCGGGCGGCGATCGACGCCGGCGCCGACATCGTGATCGGCAACCATCCCCACTGGGTCGGCGCCCTCGAGGTCTACCAGGGTCGACCGATCTGGTACGCCCTCGGCAACTTCGTGTTCGACCAGACATGGTCGGAGCCGACCCAGGAGGGCCTCCTGCTCGAGCTGACCTTCCGCGGCCCGCAGCTCGTCCAGGCCTGGCTCCACCCGACGATCATCCTCGACCAGTCGCAGCCGAACTTCCTGGACCCGGGCGGGGACGGGGAGATCATCCTCGACCAGCTCTACCAGGCGTCGGGCAAGCTTCTCCCCTGGTAGGCCGCTGGTAGGCCGCTCAGCCGAGTCCGGCGAAGAGGTCCGACTCCGGCAGATCCACCGGCACCCGCGATTCGCGCAGGACGAACGTCTCGAAGCGTCCGAACTCCCGCCAGCCGTCGACCCCGATTGCCAGCAACGGCCAGTCGGCGGCGATCTGCGTGACGTGGCGGCGCATGGCCCGGAAGCGGGCCTCGAGGAACGCATCCACATCGACCCAGGTGGTGATCGCCTTGTCGGCCACGGTGATTCTGCGCATCCACTCGCGGTGGGCCTCGAGCTGCTCAGGCGTCGCGTTCTCGGGCGGCGACCAGAAGCTGCGCACCCCCAGGGCCTCGAGACGTTCGGCCATCTTCGTTCGCAGCTCGGTCGACCAGGCCTGCTCGTAGAGCTTCGAGGGGGTCCATGGCGCCAGGCCGCCGTCGTCGAGGGCGGGGCCCGTCCCGCCGAACTCGGGGGCGAGCTGCTCCGGGTACCAGGCAGCGTCGCCGGCCCGGGCGAACGCTCCCACGGCGACGACGTGGGTGCGGATGTGGTCGGGATGGCCGTACCCACCGAACTCGTTGTACGTCGTCATGACGTCGGACTGGTAGCGCCTGACCAGCCAGACGAGCCGCCCGACCGCCTCGTCGGGATCGGCTCGCCAGAAGGAGCGGGGATCGTGGTTACCGGGTGTCCCCACCATCCCGGAATCGCGGTAGCCCAGGTTCTCCCACTCGGTGACCCCGAGCTCGGACATCGCCGCCTCGAGCTCTCCCGCGCGGATCTCGCCGAGCCGGCGCTGGTTGTCCGGGGTGTCGAGCTCGGGGACGACGATATCGCCGAGCTCGCCGCGGGTGCAGGTCACGAGGATGACGCGACGATCCTCGGCCACGGCCCTGGCCATCACGCCGCCGGTGCCGATCGTCTCGTCGTCCGGATGGGCGTGGACGGTCATGAGGGTGGGGCGACGGTCGCTCCGGGGAACGGGTGTGATCGATGTCATGGTCGAAGATCGTAACGCGATAGCACCCTGGGGGCCGCCGGGGCGTCGTCATCGAGCCGTCATGCGGAGCGCCGACGATGGCGACCGTCATCGCACCATGGGGTACGCATGATCGGACAGACTCGCGTCTCTTCATCCGCCTGGATGCTCGCCCTCGTCGCCGGGGCGGGCCTTCTCCTCGCCGCCTGTGGCGGCGCCACGGCCGCGCCGTCGGGTTCGTCGGCCGAGACGCCGGCGGGTGGCGTCGTCGCCCCGACGGCCGCCGCGACCGCCCCGACGGCCGTCGCTCCCGCGACGACCGCTCCCGCGACGCCTGTGCGGGACGCCTCCGCCGGTTCGGCCGCACCGGCCCCGGACGCCATCGCCGAGCGCCCGAGCGGCCCGCTGCTCGACCGGCCGTGGGCGACGGCAGTGCTCACCGATGCCCGCACCGGCGACTCGTTCCGGATCGCCGATCTCGCCGGTCGGGTCGTCTTCATCGAGCCGATGGCGATCTGGTGCACGAACTGCCTCAGGCAGCAAGCCGACGCGCAGCAGGCGCTCGCCCGGCTCGACCGCTCAAAGGTCGTCTACATCTCGCTCGACGTGGATCCCGCGGAATCGGACGCGGCACTCAAGACGTACAGCGAGCGCAACGGCTTCGACTGGGCGTACGCGGTGGCCGGCCCCGACGTGGCCCGAGCGCTCGCCGACGACTTCGGCTCCCAGGTCCTCAACCCACCGTCGACGCCGATGATCGTCATCGGCTCCGACGGGACGATCACGCTCACCGACTTCGGCCACAAGTCGGTCGACACGATCGTGCAGCTCGCCGCGGCCCACGGGGCGTGACGGCGGCCGCCACGGCGGGGCCGGCCGGGTGAACGAGCTCGCCCTCGCCTTCACGCTCGGAATCGGGAGCGCCGCGAGCCCCTGCCTGCTGCCGCTCTACCCGGGCTTCATCGCCTACCTGTCGGGGAACAGCCGGGCGATCAGCGGGCGGCGGGCCTCCGGCCTGCTCGGCCTGTTCGTCCTCGCCGGGGTGCTCACGGCGATGATCGGCGTCGCCGCCATCCTCCTCGTCGTCGCCGTCCCGATGGGCGCGGTCCTCGGCTACCTCATCCCGTTCATCGACGCCCTGCTGGTGGCGCTGGGCGTACTCTTGCTGCTCGGGCGGAACCCGTTCGAGCGACTCCCCGGTGCGCGCGTGCCGCTGGTGACGAATCCGTACGGGCAGGCCTACGCGTACGGCCTGATGCTCGGTCCGCTTGCCCTGCCCTGCGCCGGACCCTTCGTCGTCTCGCTCCTGGCGATCTCGGTGGGGGTCGTCGACGCGGCCGGCCGGCTCGGGACGTTCGCCGTGTACGGACTCGGGTTCGGGCTGCCGCTGTTCCTCCTCTCGGTCCTCGCGAGCGCCCGCCAGCAGGCGCTCGTGCGGTTCTTCGTGGGACACCACCGGGTGATCGAGGTCGGTGCGGGAGGTCTGCTCATCGCCGTCGGGCTCCTCGACGCGATCGCCAACTGGCCCAGCATCCTCCTGACGTTCGGGCTCTGACCCCCGGGGGCGTCCGGGTGGGGATCGTGTCCATCCCGACGCCGGGCGCTGGCGCTGCGATCGAGAGACGCTGCCATCGCGTCGGCGCCAGCCACTACCATCGGCGTGAGTGTCACCATCCGACCGCCTCGCGCCCGCGGCCGACCGCGACCTCATGGCCGCCGTCGCCGAGCTCCACGACCCGTTCACCCGTTTCGGGCTCACGATCCTGCGGGGCACAAGGATGCGCCTGGGTGAGCTGCTGGACTTCGAGCTCGACTTCCTGTGGGACACCCCGACCCACGGCACCTGGTGAAGGTCCCGCTTCGACACGATCTTCCCCTAGGACCTGGCCACCGCGGCCGTCGATCGCCTCCTGCACCACGCTCACGTGGTCGTCACCGAGGGTCGCTCCAAGCGCCTCGCCGACGCGCTCGAGGGCAAGGGCGTGCGGCTGCTGGAGCGTTCGCCCGAACCAAAGTAGGGCTGGCGGCTAGGACCCAGCTCGGACCTACCATCAGCCCAGCCATTCGGCCACTGGATCTGCGGGGAAGGGGGTGATGCTGGCCGACTCTTCCGAAGCTCTCCCGTCCGCCCCACGCGGGCCTTCCTTCCGCATGACCGAGGAGGCACACCGAGTGATGAGAACGGCCCAGGTCAGTCCACGGCTCCGGCGAAGACGAGCGGCGCCCTTCGTCGCACTCGCTCTGGCGATCATCACCACGCTGCCGTCGGCTGCGCAGGCCGCCGATCCAGATCCGTGCACCACGGCGGACTTCGTCATGTGCGTCGGCAACACGTCGGCCCCAATCGCGCCGCCGAATCTCGCCGTCCACACTCCGACCGTCGTCCCGGTAGGTCAGGCTGGCTCCGTCGGCACCCTCCAGGTGACGGGCGAGAAGATCGACGACTTCACCTGCCGCTATCGCGGCACGAACTACACCGTTGGCGACGGGGAAGGCGACTTCATCAGTGCTGCCGACGACAACCAAGGCGCCTACGTCGCCTCGAATGCTGCGGCGCCCTTCTTCTTCCCAAGCACGACCCGTTCATTCGCCGTGGCCGACGTGGGCGTTCAGGTCGGACTCGGATCAGGCTGGCCGCAGCCGTCGAGCGTCACGGTCAGCTATCCGTGGCACACGAGCGGCCGCCTCGAGGTCGATACCGAGATCAGCCCCCTGCCGTTCATCGGCGGCGCCTCCGACGCGACCGCCTCCTACTCGCTGAGCCTGGTCCTGGCCCAGGGAGGCTTGGAAGCCACCGACGAGGTGGTGCAGGAGACGCTCGATCGGGGCTTCCCCGGGACGCCGCAGAGCCGCGATGTCGTCGCCGACTTCCTAGCCGGCAATCCCGGCACGCTGACCGTCGCCACGCCGGCGAACCAGGTTTACGCCGCGTTCCTCCGGTCGCGGACCGACACCGAGGCCACTTCGGAGGCCGGCGCCAGCGCCCGAGCCCTCGCCGACTTCCTGCAGGCCGGTCACGCGTTCACCGACTACCAGGACTGGCGCTTCACCCTGCCAGCGGGCTTCGTCATTGGTACCTGCTGAGACAACGTCGAGCTGCCGCATTGCCCGACGCGGCAGCTCGTTCGCCTCCCCGTGGCCGGCGTGCATCCCGTCCAGCGTTGCCTGATCCCTGGCGTCCGAGGATACTGGCGCCATGAGCACCGATGCCCGCCGGGAAGGCGCGGCCGTGACTGAGCGCCGCAGGATCGGCTGGCGCAGGTCACTGGCCCTCATCGTCTACGTGGCCGGCGCGCTGTGGTCGTTGAGCGTGCTGCAAGTCAGCCTCACTGCGCTGTGGGCGCGTGAGTTCGCGCTGGCGGCGGTGTGGCTCATCCCGGCCATCGCCGGATGGTGGCTGACGGCTGGCATCGGCATCCGGCTGGGTGTCGCGCCGCGCGACTTCCTCCTCTGGCTCGGTGCCGCGCTCGGCTTCGAGTCGGATGCGCGGCGCCGGGATTCAGACTAGCCCGCCTCGAAGGAGTGTCCCCGGGGGTGGGATTTGCGCCTCCGCCCTGACCTGCGCTGACGCCACGCAGCGTCGGGGCCACCGGTGTGGTTCTCAGCGTGTTCCGACCAAGGAGCACTGAGCCTGCAATTAGACCCGGGCGGCTCTCGCCAGCCCCATTCGTCGGCTGACTCGGCGATGCCGAGTGAGAGCGCCTCGAGCTCGCTCGTCGGCCCGGACGTGGCCCGAGCGCTCGCCGACGACGTCGGCCCCCAGGTCCTCAACCCACCATCGACGCTGGTGATCGTGATCGCGACCGACGGGACGGTGACGCTGACCGAGTTCGGCCACACGTCGGCCGAGGCGCTTGTAGAGCTCACGCGCGGGCGGCGCATGATAGCCAGCGGCAGGTGCACCCGGGCAAGGCGTCGGGGCTGCTTGGGGTTTTCGTAGATCTGAGCGGGCGTACTGCTCATCGCGGACGGCGCCGTCGACTTCGCCACGAACTGGTCGAGCATCCGCCTGACGGCCTGTGAGACGACGGCCCGGGAGTCGGTCGGGCTACGATTGCGTCCATGGCCGCCCCGCCCGGACCGCTCGCCGGCATCCTCGTCGCCGACTGCTCGACCGTCCTCGCCGGCCCGTACTGCACGATGCTTCTCGCCGACCTCGGCGCGGACGTTGTCAAGGTCGAGCCGCCCGAGGGCGACGGCACGCGCAGCTGGGGCCCGCCCTGGGTCGGCGCCGGGCTCGCCGGGCCGGACGATCCGGGCACCGCCGCCTACTATCTCGCGGTCAACCGGAACAAGCGCTCGCTCCGGCTCGATCTGAAGCGACTGCAGGGGGTGGAGGTCCTGCGCCGGCTCCTGGGT
>JAJYNP010000056.1 GCA_021786265.1 Chloroflexota bacterium | reverse complement strand
GTGTCGTTTCTTGGGCTGGTAGGTCTGCTTCATCGGGCGCCATGGCTCCTTGGCAGGACGGGTTTCGCTGCGGCAGCAGGGCCGGATCCAGGCCCACCTGCCCTCGGTGGATACGGTACGACGCGCCGGCGCCCATGGCACAGCGACGCGTCTCGTGCCGGGGGATTATATGGACCCTCCGGAACGAGTGTCAAACTGGCCGGGCGCGTCCGGGCGTGCCGGCGACGTTGGATGAGGACAGCATGGAAGACGTCGAGGCTCGTCCGTTCCAGCCCCCGGGAAGCGCCTCCGTCGAGGACTTCGCCCGCCTCGACATCCGGGTCGGGCGGATCGTCTCGGCCGAGCCGTTCCCGGAGGCGAGGCGGGCCGCCTACCGCCTCCGTGTGGACTTCGGGGCGGCCGGGACGCGGAGCTCGTCGGCCCAGCTCCCCGGGACGTACCCCGATCCGGCGGCGCTCGTGGGGCGCCTGGTGGTGGCCGTCGTGAACTTCCCGCCTCGACGGGTCGCCGGCTTCGTCAGCGAGGTTCTGGTGCTCGGCGCCCTCCCGCTCGGCGGCCGGATCCCGTTGCTCGCGGTGGACGAGGGTGCCAGCCCCGGCGATCCGGTCGGCTGATCGTGGCGGCCCCTCCGACCTGGCCGCGGCCTGTCGGACCCGCCGAACGCCCCAGCGCGTCCCCGCCCGATCGATACTCCAGGGGGGTATGCTGGTTTCGCATTGCGACCCCCCCGCGGCGGGTGCTAGGCTTTCCGGGCTCCCGCAGCCCACGGCGCGACAGGGGGGTCCGAGAGAGGCCCGGCGGCGCCCGCCCACGGGACACGATCGCGGCTTCTGCCACGGCTGGCCCGACCCACAGTCGCCGACCGAGCGGCGGTCGACGCAGCGACGGCGAAGCGAACTTGATGGAGTCGAGCGAACGGCATGGACGCGAAGCAGGTCTGGCGCGCCGCTCTCGGTGAACTCCAGGTGTCGCTCTCGCCGGCCAACTACGAGACCTGGCTGCGCGATACCGCCCTCGTCTCCGTCGACGACCAGCGCTTCCGCGTGGCCGTCCCGAACGGGTTCGCCAAGGACTGGCTCGAGTCGCGCTACCGCTCCCTGATCAGCCAGACTCTGGCCCGCATCGTGGGCTACAGCGTCCAGGTCGACTTCGAGGTCGTCTCGCAGCCGGCCGAGGCGGCCGAGGCCGTCGCCGCCCAGCCCGTGCGCGTGGAGCCCACCCGCGTCGGTGGCGAGGGCGGGCCCACCAACCTGAACCCCCGGTACACCTTCGGCAATTTCATCGTGGGGTCCGCCAACCGCCTCGCCCACGCCGCCAGCCTGTCGGTAGCCGAGCGGCCCGGCCACGCGTACAACCCGCTGTTCCTGTACGGCGGGGTGGGGCTGGGCAAGACGCACCTGATGCACGCGATCGGGAACCAGGTGATCGCGCGGTTCCCCCGCAAGAAGGTCGTCTACGCCACCAGCGAGAAGTTCACCAACGAGTTCATCACCAGCATCCAGCAGGGCCGCATCGACGAGTTCCGCGCCCGCTACCGGAAGATCGACGTCCTCCTCATCGACGACATCCAGTTCATCGCCGATAAGGAGCGGACCCAGGAGGAGTTCTTCCACACGTTCAACACGATCCACGAGGACGGCAAGCAGATCGTGCTCTCCAGCGACCGGCCGCCCAAGCAGATCATGACGCTCGAGGAACGCCTCCGGAGCCGGTTCGAGTGGGGGCTCATCGCGGACCTGACGGCGCCCGACCTCGAGACGCGGATCGCGATCCTTCGCGCCAAGGCCGAGGAGCAGTCCGCGGCGATCGGGTCGGACGCGATCGAGTTCATCGCGCGGAAGATCGTGAGCAACATCCGGGAGCTCGAGGGCGCGCTCAACCGGATCCTGGCCTACGCCAGCATGAACGCGGTCCCGGTCACCATAGACCTGGCACAGGCGGTTCTCTCGAACGTGCTCTACAACCCGAAGCGGCGGACGGTGACGCCCGAGCGCGTGGCGCGGGCCGTCTCCGAGTACTACGGGGTGGAGATGGACGCGCTGCGCGGGCAGAAGCGCGACAAGGCGATCGTGGTTCCGCGGCAGATCGCGATGTACCTCATGCGCGAGGAGACGGACGTGTCGCTCCTGCGCATCGGGGCCGAGCTCGGCGGTCGCGACCACTCCACCGTGCTGCACGCCTGCGACAAGATCACCCGGGAGAGCCAGGACAACGACGATCTCCGGCGCGAGATCGCGGCGCTGCGCGAGCTGATCTACGCCGGAGAGTGACCCTGCCGGGGGGAGTCCCGCCCTGCCGTGTGGAAAAAGCCCCGGAATCTGTGGAAAAGGTGGGTCCTGTGTGGATAAGGCGCCCCTTTTCGGTCGTCCACCACGGTCCCGTGGAGCGCTCGCCGTGGACAGGTCGCCGGGGTTCGTCGAGCCAGGTCGGCTCCGGAACAGCGCTGTCCACCAGCAGCCCTGGCCGTTTCCACCAGGGCCCGGCGCCCGTCAACGTCGACCGTCCGGTCATCCACCCCGGGCCGCTGCACGGCTGAGCAGGCCCATCCACACCGTCCACACCCCTGATGATGACGGTGATGGAATGAGAAGATATGAATCTCGGGGAACTTGTTCGTGGCGCAGTGGACAGAACAGGCACTCCGAGCACCGAGGGAGAGGCAATCCGTGAAGCTGTCGCTCATGCAGGAGAACCTCGCGCGGGGGCTCCAGGTCGTTGGACGTGCCGTGTCGAGCCGGGCCACCCTCCCCATCCTGTCGAACGTGCTGCTCCGCACCGAGGACGCCGGGCTGAAGCTGACCACCACCAACCTGGAGATCGGCATCACGTGCTGGGTCCCTGGCAAGATCGAGACCGACGGGGCGCTCACCGTGCCGGCCCGCCTGTTCGCCGACATCGTCAACTCGCTGCCCCCGGGGGAGCGAGTTGACCTCGAGACGGAGGGTGCGGCAAGCCTCCGGATCCGGAGCGGCCGCTTCCGGGCCCACATCAAGGGCATCGAGGCGGACGAATTCCCCGCCATTCCCTCCGCCGGTGAACGGCCGACCACGCGCGTCGCCCAGAGGGTCCTGCGCAGCGCCCTGGGCGAAGTGACATTCGCGGCCGCAAGCGACGAGTCGCGCCCGATTCTCACCGGCGTCCTGACCCGCTTCACCGGGGACCGCGTCACGCTCGCCGCGGCGGACAACTACCGCATCGCCGTGAAGTCGATCGACGTGCTGGACCCGGTGGAGGAGAAGGCGGTGGTCGTCCCGGCCCGCTCGTACGCCGAGCTGGCGCGGATCCTGTCGGATGTCGACGACCCGGTCGACGTCGTGCTGGCCCCGGCGAAGAACCAGGTCCTGTTCCACGTGGGCGGGGTGGACCTGATCACGCGGCTGGTGGATGGCCAGTTTCCCAACTACCAACAGGTGCTGCCGACGTCGCACACGACCCGCGCGGTGGTCGATCGCGAGGAGCTCCTGAAGGCGACGCGGCTATCGGCGCTCATCGCCAGCTCGTCGGCCAACGTGGTCAAGCTCACCGTCTCGCCCGAGGGTGCCGGAACCGTCGCCGTGTCGGCCAACGCGGAGGTCGGCGACAACGAAGGCGAGATCGAAGCTGCCGTCGAGGGAGAGGAGACCTCCATCGCGTTCAATGCGCGGTTCCTATCGGAGGTTCTGCAGAACGTGAGCGGCGATCAGCTCGCGCTCGAGTTCAACGGCTCCCTCTCCCCGGGGGTCCTCCGGCCGGTGGCCGACCCCGACTACGTGCACGTGATCATGCCGGTCCGGACGGCGTCGTAGCCGGGTCCGGGTTTTCCCGGGCACCGTACCGCGCACGCGACCCGACGAGAGGCGGCCGACCCGTGCGCATCCGCGAGCTCTCGATGGCGGATTTCCGGAGCTATGAGCGGCTGGAAGCCGCGTTCGGGGCGGGCCCCCACGTGGTGGTGGGACCGAACGCGGCGGGCAAGACCAACCTGCTCGAGGCGATGGTGGTGCTGTCGCGCGGCGGCTCGCACCGGGCGCGCTCGGACCAGGAGTTGATCCGGTGGGGCGCGGCCGTGGGGCGGGTCGAGGCCGCCGTGTCGCGCGAGCCGGTGTCGAGCGCCGCCGAGCGGCTCGAGGTCGCGCTGGCCGCTCCCGGCCCCGGCGTGCGCGCCCACAAGCGGATCCGGGTGAACGGGGTGGGCCGCCGGGCGGACGCGCTCTCCGGCCTCCTTCGGACCGTGCTGTTCGCGCCGGAGTCGATGTCGCTGGTCTCCGGCTCCCCGGCGCTGCGCCGCGAGGAGCTCGACGGCCTCGGGGCCCAGCTCCATCCGGCGCACGCACGCACGCTCTCCACCTACGGCCGCGCGCTCACCCAGCGCAACAGCCTCCTCCGCATGATCCGCGAGGGCGAGGCCGGACGGGACCAGCTGCCGTACTGGGACCGGGTGCTGGTGGAGGAGGGCGGGGCGATCGTCGCGCGGCGCCAGGCGATCCTGGCAGACCTGGCCGTCCCACTCGCCGCCGCCCACGGCGAGATCGCGCCCGGCGAGGCGTCCCTGGGGCTGACGTACGAGAGCAACGCGCCGGCAGCGCCGGACGAGAGCCCGGGCGAGGCGCTGCGACGGCGGCTGGCCGAGACCGCTGAGAAGGAGCTCTGGAACGGCCAGACGCTCGTGGGGCCACACCGGGACGACGTCCGGTTCCTGCTCGGCGAGCGGGACCTCTCGGCGTTCGGGTCGCGCGGCCAGCAGCGCAGCGCGATCCTGGCCCTGAAGCTCGCCGAGCTCGACCTGCTGGGACGGAGCGACGGGGTCGCGCCGCTCCTCCTGCTCGACGACGTGTTCAGCGAGCTCGACCCGGAGCGGCGTGCCCACCTCGTGCGACGCATCCGGGCGCTGCCGCAGGCGTTCATCACGACCACCGCGCTCGAGGACCTCGATCCCGCGCTGGTGGCGGAATCGACGGCGTGGCGGGTCTCGCCGGGGCACCTGGAGCCGGTCGGGTGACGGGCGGCGGGGTGCGTACCGGTCGGGCGGCCGGCGCTCGGGCGGCGGCGGCATGACCGGTACGCGGCGGCGGCCCATGCGCCGGCTTGGAGACCTGCTTCCCGAGGCCGCCGCCGCGCTCGGCCTCGAGGAGGAACTGCGCCTGGCCAGGGCGATGTCCGCGTGGGAACGGATCGTGGCGGAGCACGTGCCGGCCGCCGCGGGCGCCTCGCGGCTCATCGGGCTGCGCGGCGATCAGCTGCTGGTGAGCGCCGCGTCGACGGCCGTCGCCTCCGAGCTGCGTCTGCGGGCCGGGGTACTTCTCGGCGCGCTCGCGGCCGCCCCCGGCGGCCTCCGGGCCCGCGAACTCCGCGCGGTGGTGCGGCACGACGAGCCGGGCCGGGACGACCGCGGGCCCGTGTAGACTCCGACATCATGGCGGTCCGGCTCCACACGAACCTCGGCCTCGTGCCGGAAGGCGAGCGGCTGGACTCCTCCCCGGACACGGTCGTCGTCCAGGAGCCCACGATCGGCGCCACCGCGCGCTCGAAGGGGAACCTGTACGCGATCGCCACGGTGCGAGGGGCGAACCCGCGCGCCCGGGACGCCACGCGGCTCCTGCTCGAGACGATCCAGCGGGAGTACTACTACGACGAGTCGGCCGGGATCGCGATCTGCCTGGAAAAGGCCGTCCGGACCGCCAACCGGCGGCTGGTCCACCGGCGCGACCTCCACCTGCCGGCGGACCACGGGATCGGCGCCGTGGTGGCCGTGGCCCGCGAGCGCGAGCTGTACGTGGCGACCGTCGGCGACGCCGACGCGTACCTGGCCCGGCAGGGCCGCCTGCTGACGCTCCCTGAAGCCGACCGGGGGCCGGGGCTGCCGACGCCCGGCGATCTCCGGGTCGACGTGTGGCGCGGCGAGTTGCTGGTGGGGGACGTCCTGCTGCTGGCGTCGGGCGAGCTGGCCCAGCGGCTGGGCACCGAGGAGCTCCGGCAGGCGATCACCACGCTTCACCCGGCGCCCGCGGCGCAGCACCTGCACCACCGGCTGGTGGCGGAGGGGGCCGAGGGATCCGACGCGGTCCTGGTGGTCGAGGCATCCGAGGTCCCGGCCACCCGCGTCGAGCATCGCCTCGTGCCGGTTCGCCCGGCCGAGCCACTGGCGGGGGCCCCGGAGCGGTCGCCGATCCCGCTCGCGGACTCGGTGGCCGGTGGCGTCACCGCGGTGCGCGGCACGGCCCAGCGGGCGGGCGACGTCGGGGCGAGCGCCCTCGTCGCGATGATCGACCGCGGCCTGGAGCTGCTGCCCCGCCGCGGCCCTGGCCACCAGCGCGTGCGGTCCGCCACGGATCGTCGGGCCGGGGAGCGACGCCTCGCCGTGGCGGTCCTGGGCGTGCTCGCGGTCCTGCTCGTCGCCGGCGTGGGGTACTGGGGCCTGAGCGGCGGGTTCCGGGGCAAGACGGCCGAGATCCAGCAGGCCAACACCGGCGAGCAGGCGCTCGCCGCCGCCCGCGACCAGCTCGCCCAGGTGTTCGGCGGGGGCGGCGACCTCGTCAAGGCCGACCCGCAACAGGCTCTGACCACGCTCCGCGGCGCCTGGCGCCAGCTCGACGCCGCGCAGCAGGCGGGCGTCGCGGCCGGCACGGTGCAGTACTACCGCGACCAGGTTGCCGCAGGCCTCGACCAGCTGTACGGCACGGTCCGGACGGCCGCGACCACGCTCGTGACGATGAGGAAGCTCGACCCGGCGGCCGACCTCTCCGGGCTGGTCCTCGGCCCCGACGGGGCGGCGTACGCGATCGACCGGGCCGCGCACACCGTGGTGCGGTTCGACCTCGCGAAGAAGACGGCGGCGGTGATCGTCCGCGAGGGGGACGGGCCGGGGAACGGCGTGGGCGACCCCTGGAAGCTCACGGTCGGGGGCCCGGACGTGGTGATCATCGACCACAACGGCGGCGTGTGGCGCTGGCGGCCCGCCGACCGCAACGGTCACGGCACCCTGGGCATGGTGGTGATGAACCGGTCCGTGACCTGGGGCACCGACCTGACCGACGTCGAGACGTTCGTCCAGAACGCCGACGCCGGCCTCTACAACCTGTACGTGGTGGACCCGAGCTCGCGGCAGATCCTGCGCTACGCGCCGGCGGCGGACGGCAGCGGGTTCCCCTCCGATCCCACGGGCTACCTCGCCACGGCGCAGGACGTCTCGGGCTACGAGCAGCTCTTCATCGACGGCGACATCTACGCGCTGGCCCCGGACACCGTGACCCGCTTCGTCAACGGCCGGCCGGACACGTCGTTCTCGCTGGAGGTGCCGCGGGACGACCAGGACCTGCGCCCGGGCCACCACTACCAGCTGCTCACGGCGTCGGCGACGCGCGGCCGGGGAACCCTCTACGTCTACGACGCGACCTGGAATCGGGTGATCGCCTTCGACAAGGCGCTCGGCACATACCTTGGCCAGTACATCGCAGCCGACGGGACGCCGCCGTTCCAGGACGTGCGGGGGATGTTCCTGCTGGACCCCGGGGGCGGCAGGACGCCCTCGATCGTGTGGGTCACGAAGGACCGGCTCATGGTCACGCCCCTCCAGGCGGCGCCGAGCGGGGCGGCGCCCTCGCCCTCGCCCTCGCCATCGCCCACCGCCACCAGGCGGACTGCGAGGCCCACCCTCCGCCCCAGCGCCCACCCCTGAGGTCCGGGGCGCTCCGGGGCCGCGTGTAGAATCCCGCCATGCCGTCGGACGGGCTCAGCGAGATGGTCGTCGAGAGCGTACGGGTGCACATGCTCTCGAGCCAGCACGTGGTGATCCTCAAGGAGCTGGGACGCGAGCGCTACCTCCCGATCTGGGTGGGTCCCTGGGAGGCCAACGCGATCGCCATGAGGCTGCAGGAGCTGAAACCCGAGCGGCCGCTCACCCACGACCTGTTCGTGAGCACGCTGGAGCGCCTGGGCGCAACGCTCCGCCAGGTCGTGGTCTCGGACCTGGCGGACGAGACGTTCCGCGCGCGGATGTATCTCGAAATCGGCGGGCGCTCGTTGGACGTGGACGCGCGCCCGAGCGACGCCATCGCGCTCGCGATCCGCGGCGGGGTCTCGATCTACGCGACGCAGGCGGTGCTGGATCGGGCGGGCGTGGAGCCGGAGCCGGACTCCGACGAGGAGGGCGGCGATCAGCTCGCCGTCTTCCGCGACTTCGTCAACTCGCTCGACATCGACCTGGGCGACGCGCCGGGGAGCGGCGGCGCCGAGGGCAGGCCCGGGCGCTAGTTCTGTCCGGCCGCCGGACGGGTCACGATGCCGGCCCGGCCCGGACACTAGCCCGGAGGCTGGTCGGCTCCGGCCCCCAGGACCGGCTCCCCTCGCCGGAGCGCGGCCGACCGGTTCGCCCAGAGGCGCAGCCGGAGCACCCAGAAGTCCCGGACCGCGCGCAGGACCACCCGCGGGTTCGCGCCGGTGGCTCGCCCGACCGTCCGCGGGTAGTGTGGCACGCTCACCTCCCCGATCCGGCCGCCCCGCGCCGTGAACTTGACCAGCAGCTCCGCCGACAGGAACGCGCCGCCCGACTCGAGCCGGACGCCCTCGAGCGCCTGTCGCCGGAAGACCTTGCACGCGCAGTCGACGTCGCGCACCCGGAGCCCGAAGAGGGCGCGCAGCGCGAGCCGGTACAGGCGGGCGTACAGGAGCCGCACGGCCGGGTCGGCCCGTCGCAGCCGGTATCCCACGACGGCGTCCGGCGACCCGGGCGCGTCCAGCAGTTCGACCAGGCGGCCGAGGTCGGCCACGTGGAACTGCCGGTCGCCGTCGGTGAAGCCGACCACCGGATATCGCGAGGCGGCGAGACCGCTGCGCAGGGCGGCCCCGTACCCCTGGTTCACGGGGTGGTGGACGACGCGCACCACGCCGGGATGCTCGGCTGCGAGGCGATCGGCCAGGCCGGGGGTGGCGTCCGTGCTCCCGTCGTCGACCGCGACGATCTCGTAGCGCTCCGCCAGCGCGGGGAGCGCCTCGAGCGCCTCGGCCACGAGCCCCTCGATGTTGCCCGCCTCGTTGTGAGCCGGGAAGAAATAGGAGAACGCCGGGAGGCGCCTCCCGGTCGTTGTCATCGCACTATCTCCCAGAGCGGGCTGTAGCCGGGGATCGTGTCGTGCTGGACGAGGTGGTACTGGGACGCCAGGGATGCGATCTGCTGGGGCTGCCGGATCAGGAAGATCGGCCGGCCGTCGGCCTCGAAGTGGCGGACGGCGTTCTGCACCGTGCCGTACCCGTCGTCGAGCAGGTTGCGGTCGTCCACGATCTGGACGTCCGGCCGGCGTCCCTCGACCCACCGCCCGTACCAGAGCGGCGTGGAGTAGCTCCACCAGGAGATCACGACGGCATCATGGGGGAGGATCGCGTACGCGGCGTCGAGCCACAGCGCGCCCTGGTCGCCCGCCGCGCCGGTCTGCTCCGATCGCCCTGCCACCGCGCGCTGCGCGGGCAGGGCCAGCACGAGGACCGCCGCCACCAGCACCGCGACCAGGCGGAGTGGACGCGGGACGCCGCGGCTCCACAGGCGGGCCACCCGCGTGGCGACCGCGTCCCAGGCCAGCGCGGCCGCGACACCGGCCCACAGGGCGAGGATCGCCACGGGGACCAGGTAGTAGCGATCGGGGAACCCGTCGTTGTAGGCGCGGGCGAACACGGTGACGATCGCGAACCAGGTGACGGTCAGGAGCGCAACGGGGGTCCCCACGCCGCGCAGCCGGGCGATCCCCGCGAGCGCGAGCCCGAAGCCGGCGAGCGCGAGCACGAGGACGGCCATGCTCAGGTTCGTGGCGAAGAAGTCCACCACGGGGCCGATCCCGCCGGTCAGCGGATCCTGGAGCAGGCCGCGGAACTGGAGCCCCAGCACCAGGTAGGCGAACCGGGCGGGCGTCGTGGGGTGCGCGTAGTCGAGGGGTGGGTTCATCGACGCACGGATCGGGATGTAGGCGTACAGCAGGACGGTGACGATCAGGATCACGGCGGCGCACGCCGCTGCCAGCCGGAGCCGCCGGACGAAGAGTCGGGGCTGGACCACCAGCAGGAGCACCAGGATGCCCGGCGCCAGGAGCACCGTGAGGGCGTGGTTTCCGAGCGCCACCGCGAAGACGGCCGACGCCGCCAGCAGCAGGCGGTCCGCGGTCCGGTCGGGAAGCCCGCTGCCTCGCGGGTCGATCTCGCGCACCCGCTGCGCCCATGCGACCAGCAGGTACAGGAGCGCCGTGGACAGGAACAGGTGCAGCGCGTGCGGGTCGGCACGCTCGGCGGTCCACCACGCGATGGTGGACACGGCGAGGAGAAGGCCGGCGGCCACGGCGGGGACCGAGCGACCGGTCAGCCGGTGGATCGTGGCCGCCACGAAGCCGGCCGCGCCCGCGACCAGGATCGCCGAGAACAGGTTGATGCGGAAGGCGGTCTCACCGAACGGCGCCAGCAGGATGTTCGCGGCCCACGTCAGCAGCACGTAGGAGGGGAAGCCGGTGGGGTGGGCGATCCCGAGCACCGGTCCGACCGTCTGGAACTCCGCGGTGTCCCAGAACCCGACCCCGGGCATGATCGTGGGCCAGTACAGGGCCAGCGCGATCACGAAGGTCACGATCCCGCTCACCATCCGAGCACCAGGCCCCAGTACACGCCCCAGAGGTTGACCAGCACGGACAGGCCCACCAGGAGCAGGACCCATCGATCGAGCCCTCTGCGCGCCATGGTCAGGGTGACCAGCACCAGCGCGAAGGGGGCGAAGTCGTTGCTGAAGCGCCAGCCGAACTGCACCCATCCCTGGCTGAAATGCGCCAGGTCCGCCAGGGCGACCAGGAGCACGGCCAGCGCGGCGCCGCCGACCAGGCGATCGCCGCGGATGCGCCGGAGCGCCGGGAGCGCGAGCAGGTATGCCGGGCTGGTCAGGAGCAGCCCCATCCCGACCGGGTCGGGCTGCAGGGTGCCGCAGGCCGGATCGAGGAGGGCCAGCCCACACTCGGGCCGGACGCTGGGTGGGTGGAACAGCGCGAGCACCAGGTTCTGCGGGATGTATCGGAGGTCCTCCACCCCCCAGCTGGCGTGGTAGAGCGCCGGCATGGGGTGGTACTCGGTCCGGGCAATGGCGTTGTACGCGGGGTTGAACACCTGGCCCGTCGAGGCGAGGTTGTAGGCGACCAGCGCCGCGAGGGGGATGGCGATCCCGACGCCTGTGGAGACCAGGCGTGACCGCCACGTCCCCGAGCCCACGAGCACCGGGAAGGGCGCGCCGAAGGCGACGGTGAGGCGCGAGAGCGCGGCAAGGCCGAGCAGCACGCCGGCCGTGAGGGCACGGCCGTTGAACAGGGTGCGCGCGCTGCGCAGGAGACGGCCGGCGGAGGGCGCGGAGCCCGGGGCCGGCCGTCCGGGCCGGTCCGTACGTCCGGGCCGGTCCGTACGTCCGTGGGCGGCCGCGCCGCCGTCGATCGCCACCGTCACCGCCAGCAGCGACAGCCCGAGCGCCACCATGTGTGCCAGGAACCAGGTCGAGCCGATGGCGGCCGCGTACCACGCCACGGTCCCGAAGGCGAAGAAGAGCGTCGCCGCCAGGGCCACGCCGCGATCGGCGGCCACGCGGCGGCAGAGGCGCCACGCGAGACCCACGTCCACCGCCCCGAGGAGCGCGGCGATCAGCGATGACGGGGTGGCCAGCCCCAGGACCGCCACGAACGGCAGCAGCACGAGGGCGGGAAGCGGCGGGAAGGGGAGGATCCCCAGCCCGGGATGGCCGGGGTCCGGCATCACGTCCTGGAAGTACCAGTTCTGGTACGTCCCCGTGCTCACGGGCCAGGCGATGGCGAGGCGCCCATGCAGCCAGGCATCGGCCTGCCAGACGAAGTGGTTGTACAGGTCGGAGTGCAGCGAATCCGAGACGATGTACACGACCGCCGCGAGCGCGACGAGCCCGAGCCCGATGCGCCACGATGGGATCGCGGACAGCCGCGCGCCGACGGCCGTGCGGGGGCCGCCGGCCGGCAGTGGAGTGGCGTCGCCGGCACGCCGGGCGAACGGCGTCGAGTCACCGTGGGAGGCCGTTCGTCCGGTGTCCGTTGCTATACTGCCGTGCACCTCGTCGCTCGTCAGGAGGCCTGTTCCCTGGTGCGATCGCCTTCGGCGGGTGGGTCCGAACGTGGCCTCGGAGCGCCGGGAGAATCGGCGCGCGCCGGGGCCGGGGTTCCTCCCATCGCGCTGCTCCTGCTCGCCGGTCTCGCTCTCCGGCTCATCATCGCATACGTCCTGTTCCCCGGCTCCGGCTTCTCGACCGACATCTCCAGCTTCACCTCCTGGGCTCTCACGCTCGCCCACTACGGCCCGCCCGGTTTCTACGCGAACGCCGGCTTCGCGGACTACACGCCCGGCTATCTCTACATCCTCTGGCTGGTGGGCCTCGGAGGCCAGGCGATCGCGGGGCTCCTGGGGACCGACGCCACCGTCGTGATCGGGCAGCTCATCAAGCTGCCGGCCATCCTGTTCGACCTGGTGGTCGCGTATGTGCTCTACCGGATCGTCCTGGCGTGGAACGGCAGCGTGGACGAGCCGGCCGACGCCCGAGGAGCCGATCGCGGCCGGCGCGCCCCGCGCGTGCGCCTGCTGGCGCTGGGGGTCGCGGCGCTCTACCTGTTCAACCCCGTCCCCTGGTACGACTCCGCGCTCTGGGGCCAGGTGGATGCCCTCGGCGCCCTGGTGGTCCTGGGCGCGATCCTGGCGCTCGTCGATGGCTGGTCCGAGGCGGCCGCCGCGCTGGCCGTGCTCGCCGCGCTGGTCAAGCCGCAGTTCGGGCTCGTCCTGTCGCCCATCGTCGGCGTCATGCTGCTGCGGCGCCACCTCTTCGTGCCGGGCTCCGGGCCCGTGCCCCGCGTCCGCAGCGCGCGGCTCGCCAGCTGGTTCGTGGACGAGCAGGGACCGTGGCGGATCATCTCGTCGATCGCCGCCGGGCTGGCGGTCCTGTTCGTGGTCATCGTCCCCTTCCGCCTCGACATCGTGGGCCTGCTCCGGCTCGTGCTGACCACCGCCGGTGAGTACCACTACCTGACGGTGAACGCCTACAACGGCTGGGCGCTGGTGGCGGACCCGGGCGGCGTGTCGCTGGCACGCGCCGGCACCTGGTCCGACGACCTGGTCCCCCTGCTCGGACCGCTCCCGGGCTTCGTCATCGGCGCCACGCTCCTGCTGGTGGGGATCGTGGTCGGCGTGCTGCAGGTCGCCTGGAGGGACAGCCGCCGCTCGATCCTCCTCGCCGCGGCGTTCCTCTCGCTGGCGTTCTTCGTGCTGCCCACGCGCGTCCACGAGCGCTACCTGTTCCCGATTTTCGTCCTCCTCCCGCTCCTGGCGATGACGTCGCGGCGCTGGCTGGTGGCTACCGTGGTCCTGGCGGCGGCGTCGTTCATGAACCTGCACGGGATCCTGACCCTGCCCGAATACGCCACCCCGAACATCGCAAACCTGCTGGGAGGCCCCGCGTTCCGCTCGGAGACCGGGGTGATCCTGTCCGCGACGGGCCACCTCGCCGTCTTCCTGGTGGCGCTCCTCGCGCTCGACCCGGTGCAGTGGCTCCTGGGGCGCCGGAGGGGATCGGACGCCCCGGCGGCAACGCCCCCGGCGATGGCCGCGGGTTCCGTGGGGCTCGCGGGCTCGGGTGCGGGCTCGGGTGCGGCGGGGTCCGCCGCCGCCGGTCCCGTCGGGCCCACCATCGCCGGTCCTGTCGGATCGGCCGGTCCGGGTTCCGGAGAGCCCGCCGGTCTGGATTCCCAGGAGAGCGCCGCCGTGGTCCCGGAGGACCCCGGGGGCCCTGGCGCCGCGCGCATCGGTCTGGAGGCCGAATGGGTACCGCGCCCTGCCGCTCGGTGGGGCCTGGGGGCGCTCCGCAACCTCCTCGGCCCCGGCTCGATCCGCGCCGATCGCAGCCGGTCGCTCCACGGCGAACGCGGGGGCCGCGTCGACAGGCTCGACCTGCTGGTGATGGCGCTGCTGGTCATCACGGCCATGACCACCCGCACCTGGCGCCTCGCGCAGCCGTACGGCATGTACTTCGACGAGGTGTACCACGCGCGCACCGCCACCGAGTTCCTGCAGGACTGGCGGTACGGGATGCCCCACTCGATCTACGAGTTCACGCATCCGCACCTCGCCAAGTACCTGATGGCGGTCGGCATCGTCGCGTTCGGAGACGACCGGGTGACCGGGACCAGCGACCTGGGCGCGGCGGTGCGGGACACGGCGATCGAGCCGCGCTGGAGCGACCCGGGAGGTGGCACCGGGCGTGATGGCGATCGCCTGTACGTCGCCACGGGCAGTGACGTGCTCGCCTACGATCTCCAGGGCCGCGGCCTGGTCGCGAAGATCCCCGTGGCCGGCGCCACCGCCGTCGCGGTCGACACGTTCCAGCACGTGCTCTACGCCGCGGCGGGCGACGGCAGCATCTGGTCACTGCCTACCTCGACCCTCGACGCACTTCGATCGAAGGGCGGCGTGGCGGACATCCAGCCCACCCGGCTGCCCGGTCCGGGTGCCGGCGCGCCGGTCGTCCGCCTGGTCGCGTCGACAACCGGGGGAAGCGTGCTCGCGGTCACGACCGGCGGGTCGCTGGTGAGCCTCGACACGAGCTCGGGGACGGTGCTCGGCCGTAGCACCGCCAGCCAGCAGGCCGGGACCGGCCCCGTCACCGGCGTGGTCGCGCTCGACCCCGTCACCGGCGTCACGGTCGACCTCACGAAGCCCTACGACCCGGCCAGGCTCGCCGCCCTGACGACCGCCCTCGGGGTGGCCGGCGGCCCGGCCTTCACCCTCCCCGCGGCGGTCACGAAGGCGCAGGCGGCAGTCGCGTCCGCCGGCGCGACCGTCCAGCGCTACGCGAGCCTGGCGTCGCGCTCGCCGGCGCAGGACCAGGCGCTTGCCGCGGCCCGGACGGCGCTCGCCAGGGACCAGGCCCGGCTTGCCGCGGCCAGGGCGGACCTCCGCCCGGTGGTCGTGGCGGCGTACCTGAGCGCGGCGCAGCAGTCGGCCATCGCGGCGCCGCTCCAGGCGCTGGGCGACGCCGCGCGGCTCGACACGTCGCCGGTCTTTGCCGTGGCCGGGGGCACCTCGGTCCGGTTCCTGGACGCGGTCACGCTCGACCAGGTGGTGAGCCTGCCGCTCGGCGGTCCGGCCGGCGGCATGACGCTCGACGGCTCGGGGCTCGATCAGCCGACGCTGTACGTCGCGTCGGACCGGACCCTGCGGACCGTCCAGCTGCCGTCGGACGGCCCGCCCACGCTCGGATCGCCGGTACCGATGCCGGGCACCGTCTCGAACGTCACGTGGGACGCCGCCTCGAACATGATCCACGCGCTGGGCCGCACCCCGGACGGCGCCTCGCCCACGATCTACGTGGTGGAGCCGCACGGCAATGCCGTCTACGCCAACGCCAACCTGCCGTTCACGCCGGCGGCCTGGGCGTTCGACCAGCAGCCCGACAACCCGGGCGCCGACCGGCAGCAGATCCTGGTCTTCTCGTCGACCGGCTCGGTCGCCGCCGTCGACGCCGGCAGCCACGCGTTCGGCTGGCGGCTTCCCGGCGTGATCGCCGGAGCCCTCCTCGTCGCGCTCCTGTACCTGCTGGCGCGGCTGCTGTTCCAGCGCCGTTCGGTGGGGCTCTTCGTGGCCGCCTTCGCCCTGACCGACGGCATGTTCTTCGCCAACTCGCGGATCGGCATGAACGACACCTACTCCGCTGTCTTCATCGTCGCGGCGTACGTGGTCTACGCGGCGCTCGCGCTCGGCCGCTGGCGCGGCCGCTCGGCGCTGCTGGTGGGGCTCCCGCTGATGGGGGTGCTCCTGGGGCTGGCGCTCGCCTCCAAGTGGGTGGGCGCGTATGCGATTGGCGGGATCGTGCTGTTGACGCTCCTGCGGAGCGGGCTCGGCCGGATCATGGCGCTGGGTGCCATGGCCGTGATGACCGGCATCCTGGGCTACTACTCGATCAGCGCCGCGCCGGATGTCACGAGCCCGCAGCTGAACGTGACGTTCCTGCTGATGATGATCGTGCTGACGCTCGTCCTGGCCGCGACGATCGCCGTGCGGACGATCCACTGGACCGTCGACGAGCTGCGGTTCGCGGTGTGGGCCCCGCTGGTCCTGGGGATCCTGGCGGCGGCCGCGGGGATGGTGCTCGGCGGCCGCCTGCAGGGGTCCCCGTTCTCGCAGAACCTGCTCCTGGCGGGGGGCTTCGTGCTGGTGCTGGTGGCGGCGGTGGCGTACGCGGCACCGACGCTGCTCGCGCGGTACGGCGCGGGTCCGCTCGCGCCGCCCCCGGCTCCGGGCGATGCCCGCGCCTTCGTGGAACCCTCGGCCGCGCCCCCGGCCGAGAGCTGGCTGCTGCCGGGCGCCTCGCTCGGTGCGCCGTGGCTCTGGGCCATGATCTGCATGACCCTGCTCCCGCTGGTGGTCTACGTGATCAGCTACATCCCCTGGGTCGCCCTGGGCAACCAGTTCTGGACCGGGTTCCCGGCGGGCAACCACGGGCAGACGCTGTGGGAGCTGACCGTCTCGATGTTCAACTACCACAACGACCTGCGGGTGCCACACCCCGCCTCGTCGCCGTGGTGGGCCTGGCCGCTCGACCTCAAGCCGGTCTGGTGGTACCAGTCCGTGTCGCTGGCGAACGGCACCGCCGCGTCGATCTACGACGCCGGCAGCCTGGTCCTGTTCTGGCTCTCGGTCCCGGCCGTGCCGTGGGTCGCCTGGCAGGCGTGGCGCAGGCGCAGCCTGGAGCTCGGCATCGTGGTGCTTGCGGCCGCCAGCCAGTGGCTGCCCTGGGTCTGGGTGGACCGCGCCACGTTCCAGTACCACTTCCTCACGACCCTGCCCTTCTCGTTCCTCGCGCTCGCGTACTTCGTGGCCGAGCTCTGGCACGGGCCGGCCCGCCGGACCTGGGCGCTCGCCCGGGTCTCCGCCGCGGCCGCGATCCTGGGCCCCGCGATCCTGTGGCTGATCAAGGGGCCGCTGTGCGTATTCGCGGGCACGTCGATCGTCGATCCCGGGTCGCAGGTATGCGGCGCGGTGGCGAACCCGGTGATCGTGACGCAGCGCGTGGCCGCGGCCGCGCTGGTGATCGTGATCGGGCTGGCGGGTGCCGCGTGGCTGTGGTGGTCCGCCCGGCGCGCCCTGGTGGGTGGTGGCGGACCAGCCGGCGCCGGCCAGGCCCGCGCGTTCCTGCCCGCGGGAATCGCCCTGGCGATGATGCTCGTCGCGCTCGTGGTGGCCCAGGCCGTGGTCCCGGACGTCGTGCTCGCCTCGGTGCCGCTGGGGAGCGGCGGGCCGCTGGTGGTGGCCGCAGTCGTCGGCCTGCTGCTGTGCGGCCCCGCCTGGCTCGTCCTGCGGGCCCGCGATCCGCGCCGATTCGCGGTGGCGGTCGTGGTCGCGGCTGCGCTCTGGTTCGTCGTCTGGTATCCGAACCTCGCGGCGCTGCCGCTGCCCGCGTCGTTCGTCAACATGTACCAGGGGTTGCTCCCCACCTGGATCTACGACTTCCAGTTCACCGTGAACATGACGCCGGCAGCCCACCCTAAGCTGCTCACGGCCGGCTCGCTCGCGCTCATGGGCGCCGTGGGCATCGGCTCGCTGGCGGTGATGTACGCGGCCCGGGCGTGGCGGCTGGAGCTGGCCGTGCGGCGGGCGGAACGGGAGGGAGTGCCGATGGAGGGGTCGGCGGGCACGAAAGGCGCCACGCCGTAGCCTTCCGCGTGGCGCGCCCCGGCCGCCACGCGCCCTGGCCCCCTGCTCGCGCGCCCGGCGCCTACTCGCGCGCCCCGGCGGGCACCGGCGATCCGATCGGCCGCGGGGGCACCGGCGCACGGAACCCGGGTGGCAGCTGGCCCTGTGCGGCCAGCCGGCGGATCACGAAGCCGTAGTAGTCGTCGACGCGCGCCGCCACGCGGTCCCATCCGAACTCGTGGGAGCGCTCCCTGCCGGATTCGCCCATCCGGGCCCGCAGGGCGGGGTCGTCGAGCAGGTGCCCGATCGCGTCAGCCAGTGCGCGGGCGTCGCGCGGCGGCACCAGGAGCGCCTGCTCGCCCCGCCTCACGACCCCCTTGTAGCCGTGGATGTCGCTGCAGACGATGGGCTTCCCGGCGGCCATCGCCTCCAGCAGCACGATCCCGAAGGACTCGCGCCCGGTGGCCGGCGAGACGTAGATGTCGGACGTGGCATACCAGCGCGCCTTCTCGTCGTCTCCGACGCGGCCCAGGAGCTCCACGCCGCCGAGCCGCCGGGTCAGCACGTAGCGTCGGGCCTCGCGCTCCTGGGGGCCGTGGCCCACGACCAGCAGCCGGCAGTCCCGGCCCTCCCGTCGCAGCAGCCGGTACGCCTTGAGCAGGTGGAGCAGCCCCTTGCGCTCCTCGAAACGGCCCACGAACAGCAGGTTCGGCGTGCCGTCGCGCCATCGCTCGATCGGTCGCGCCGTGGCGAACCGCTCGACCTCGACCCCGTTGGGGATGACCTTGTAGTCCCCCGGGAAGTATTTGTCGATGAAGTAGCGCGCCGCGACGCTGACGGCGACGCGCCCGTGCAACCGCCTCGCGTAGCTGCCCAGCATGCGCCGCCCAAACTCGTACGCCGGGCTCCAGCCGTTGTACGCGTGGAACGTGGCGATGTTGACGCTGGTCGACTCCCTGAGCAGCACGAGCGAGAGGAAGGGCACGAACGGCTCATGGAAATGGAGGAGGTCGAACCGCTCGGCCGCCAGGACGTCGCGGCACTGGGACAGGAAGCGCGGCGAGACGGTCAGGGTCCCCATCGAGCCGTTGGAGGGGACGCTGAAGCCGCGCCCGATCCGGATGATGTCGCCTTCGCTCGAGCGCTGCAGCCCGTGCGTGCTGCTGATGATGCGGACGTCGTGGCCCCGCTCCCGGAGATGCTGGTAGAGGAACCCGACGTGCGCGTTGACGCCGCCGGGGAGCGGGTAGATGTACGGGGTCACGAGGCCGATCTTCACGGGGACGCCTCCCGCTCGCTGAGCGACAGGTCGTCATTGGGGTCGCCGGTATCGGGGTCGCCGGCCCCGATGAACCGGGGTGGCCGCAGGCGTCCGCCGGGGTACCCGAGATCCCGCCCGGTCCCGCTCCGCAGCAGCGCCCCGCGGAGATCGTCGCGGATGTCGCGGCTGTACTTGCGCAGCTGCCGGCTGTACATGACCACCTGGAACCCGAACGTCCAGAACTCGCCGTGCCAGCCCGTCCGGTGGCCCAGGATCGCCCGGCGCACGTCCTCGGCCGTGTGCCCCGGGAAGGTGGTGTATCCGGTGGCGACCGCCTCGAGCAGGTGCGCGTCGCTCCCGCCCACGGCCGCCATCCCCAGCTCGTCGGCAAGCGCGACCACCCGGGCGTGGTGGGTGCGGCCCGCCGAGGTCGGGTTGAACGCCTCCAGTGCGTTCAAGTGGAACCGCGGGTCGGGATCGGCCTGCAGCCGCCGGATCGACCGCCCGCTCGCGCAGATCGGATAGGGGGCCAGGGGGTGTGCCGCGATCGCGAGCCCGCCCTGCTCGTGGACCGCCGCGATCGTCGCGCGGAACGATTGCAGGGGCCGGATCCGTTCCTCGAGGAACAGGGCCAGGAGATGGCCGCCGCGCGTGGTGACCTCCTCGCCGACGATCACGTCCACGCGCGAGTTCCGGGCCCTGGCGAGCGCCCGGGCGGCCAGCGCGGCATCGACCCGCTCGTGGTCGGCGATGCCGATCACGTCGAGGTCGGTGTGCTGCTCGACGTGATCGAGGATCTCCTCGACTCCGGCCACGCCATCCGACGCCAGCGTGTGGATGTGGAGGTCTGCGCGCCCCAGGCGGCTCTGCCCCGGCCCCTCCCGGCGCGCGCCCACGAGCCCCGATCCCGGCCGACCCGATCCCGCCTCGCCCGTCCCGGTCCGATTCACGCCGGCCTCGTCGCGGTTCACGCTCGTTCCCGTCCAGTCCGTGCCGGCTCTGGCCGCCCACCTCCGGGCGTCTCCCGGGCCGGCGCGTTCATGCCAGCCGCATCCCGGGCGAGGTCGTCCCAGATCGGCTGGAAGATCGACCACCACTGCTCCGGGGCCTGGGCGATCAGGATCTCGAACGCCCGGGCCACCTGGTCCAGGAATCGCCTCGCGCGCTCGTGCCGTGGACCGGGGGGCGGCGGATCGAGTGGTACCACGAACGCCCGGTAGTCCGACCATCCGCTCCTGATCGCGGCGGCCACGCAGGCGGGAACGCCCGAGTCCACCGCGATGATCCCCGGCCCCGCCGGCAACCGCGCCGGCGCGCCGAACAGGCGGACCGGCGCCCCGGGGCCGGACACCCCTCGGTCCGCGATGAACCCGACCAGCTCACCCCGTGCCAGGGCTCGCTCGATCGCGCCACGGGCGCCGCGCGTGGGGATGATCTCGATGCCGGTGCGGCCCCGTGAGCGCTCCATGTACGCCTGCAGCGGCGCGTTGCGGAGTGTCTCCATGGGCGCGACGGCATGCCGGCCGTGGATCACCGTGATGTACTGCGCCGGGAGCTCGAGCGCGCCGAGGTGAAGGCCGACCACGATGACGGGGCCGGCTCGCCCCAGTTCGCGCTCGGCCACGACCGGATCGGCCAGCACCAGGTGGTGCTCAAGGAACGCACGATCCACGCGTGCGTTCCTTGCCACCTCGAGGTAGTACCGCGCCCGGTGCCCGAACGCGTCCCGGAGCAGCCGCTCGAGCGCGGCCGGGTGGTGCGCCGCGGCCTGCACGCGTGGCGACGCCATGCCGTTCGCGTCGAGCCACTGGCACACGCGCCGCAGGTTTGCCCGGGCCAGGGCACGCTGGCGCGGCGCCGCCAGGTACCACCCGGCACCGGCGGCGTGCGCGATGCGATGGAGAGGGGCGGCGGGGAGCCGGGACACCACGGCGGAGAGGGCCGTCAGCGTACCGGCTCCGAGCTGCTGCGAGAGGGTCGGCCGTCCGGTCGGCCCCCCGCCGCGCACCGGGCCCCCGTCCTCCACCGGAGCGTCGCCGCGAGTCGTGTCCAGCCCCGGGCCGCCGGCCGTGCCGGGCGCCCCGTCCTCAGGCACCGACGCGCTCCTCCCCGGGAACCGCCGCGGCAGGGTCCACAGGGGACGCCACGGTACGCCGGCGCGCGCGGCGCGCGGCCCGCTCGTCGACGTTCGCGAGCGCCGCCGCGGCGCGTCCCGCGAGCTCGTCCGCCTCGGCGGCCGTCTCCGGCCAGATCGGCTTGAACGAGTACCACTGCTCCGGTGCCACCTCGATCGCTCGCTGGAGCGCGTCGGCGATGGCCTGCGTGGCAGCCTGGATCTCGGCCGGGGAACCGCCCGGTACCTCGATGGGCTCGCCGTGCTCCGCGTGGTAGCGCCCGTCGGCGCGCCGGTTCACCACCGGGACGATCGCGGCCCCGGTCCTGGCGGCGAGGACCGCCGGGCCCGCGGGGAGGGCCGTCCAGTCGCCGAAGAAGCGGACCGGGATGCCGTCCGACCGGTAGCCCCAGTCGACCAGCAGCGCCAGGATCCCCTGGTCCCGGAGCACGCGGTGGATCTCGCGCAGGTTGCGCCAGGCGATCACCTGGACGCCCCAGCGCCGCCGCTGCTCCGCGAGCAGCTCGTACAGTTCTGGATAGGCCGTGTCGTCCGCCACGCCATAGGCCGGGAAGCCGTGCGACGCCATCGCCGCGGCCAGCGTCTCCATGCTGCCCACGTGGAGCGTGACGATGATCATGGCTCGCCCCTCGGTGCGCAGCCGCTCGTACAGCCGCTCGAACGAGGCGAGCCCCCGCGCGCCGTCGGCGTCCACCAGGCGCGCCGGGACCTCGGGCGGCAGCGCCGGGAGACGCATGAGCCCCACCACGTACCGTGCGTAGGCGCGGTACGTGGCCCGGGCGAGGCGGGCCACGCTCGGGTGGCCCATCGGGAGCCCAAGGACGTGGCTGGCGTTGGCGGCGATGGCCCGGCGTTTCGCGGGCCAGAGCGCGTAGCCCGCGAGGAACCCGAGCTGCGCGATCGCGACGACGGGGCCCTCGGGCAGGTGTCCGAGGGCCCAGGAGGCGGACCGGTACGCGCGCACGGTCGCCCGTTCCTGCAGGCGGCGCGCGATCCGGGCGGCGCGTCCATCGGGCCCGGCCCGACGGTGCGGGGCGTACCCCACGCCGGCCGGCCGTTCGACTCGCGCCGCCTCGGATCCGTTTGCTGGCGTCATCAGCCGGGCTGGCCTCAGCCGGCGCGCCCCGCCGGCGTCCGGCGCCTCGGGCTCGACAGCTTCCGGGTCGGGCGCTTCGGCAGTGCCGGCTCGTCACCGTGCAGCACCTCGGTGTCCGTGCCCGCGATGAAGGCCTCGACCCGCTGGTGCGCGATGTCATCGTGGACCTGGATCGGCGGGCTCTTCATGAAGTACGAGGACGGCGCGACGAGCGTGCCGCTCAGGCCCCGGTCGAGGCCGAGCTTCAGGCAGCGCACCGCGTCGATCACGACGCCGGCGCTGTTCGGGCTGTCCCACACCTCGAGCTTGAGTTCGGCGTTCAGCGGGACGTCGCCGAAGGTGGTGCCCTCCATCCGGATGTAGCACCACTTGCGGTCCTGCAGCCACGGCACGTGGTCCGACGGCCCCACGTGGATGTCGTCGGGGTCGAGGTCGTAGTCGAGCATGGAGGTGACCGCGTTGGTCTTGGAGATCTTCTTGGACTCGAGCCGCTCGCGCTCGAGCATGTTGAGGAAGTCCGTGTTCCCGCCGAAGTTCAGCTGGTAGGTCCGATCCAGCTTGACGCCGCGGTCCATGAAGAGGCGGGTCATGACGCGGTGGCTGATGGTAGCGCCGACCTGGCTCTTGATGTCATCGCCGATGATCGGCAGTCCCGCCTCGGCGAAGCGCCGCTGCCAGTACGGCTCGCGGCCGATGAAGACGGGGATGCAGTTGACGACCGCCACGCCCGCGTTCAGCGCCTGCTCGACGTACCACTTCGTGGCCTCCTCGGAGCCCACGGGGAGGTAGTTGATGACCACGTCGACCTCGCGCTCCCGCAGGATGCCGGTGATGTCGGCGGTGGGGCCGGGCGCCTTCTCGATGATCTGGCTCAGGTACTTGCCCAGCCCGTCGTGGGTCATGCCGCGCTCGACCGGCACGCCCAGGCTGGGGACCTGCTGGAAGACGTACGTGTTGTTGGGCTTGGCGTAGATCGCCTCGGAGAGGTCCTTGCCGACCTTGTTCTTGTCGATGTCGAACGCCGCGACGAACTCGATGTCCCGGATGTGGTAGCCGCCCAGGTCGACGTGCATGATCCCCGGGATGAAGTCGCCGGGCTCCGCGTTCTCGTAGTAGTAGCGGCCCTGGACCAGGCTGCTGGCGCAGTTGCCCACGCCGATGATCGCGACGCGGATCTTCCCGTCGTTCCGCTTGGACCGGGGTGCGTGGCCGTTCCCGTCCGGGGAACTGGCCGCGAGCTTCGTGGTGTCGTCCACCTGTACCTACTCCTCCGCTTGGCGCGCCTGCGCGCGTACATGCCAGATCCGCTGGAGCACCGTGATCGTGCTCAGGATGAACAGGATTCCGAGGGTCGCCGCCAGCCACGGCTGGCCACTGTGCAGGACGAGCGCGGCCCCGCCGGGAAGCGCCAGCACGCCCCCGGTCCCGGCCGGCACGGTGATGCCTCCGGCCAGACCGGTGGCGATGAGGCCGAGCCCCATGATGACGACGCGTTCGGCCCTCGGCGCAACGCCGACGTCGCTCCCGAACCCGAGCCCCTCGGCCCTGGCCCGGGTATAGCTCACCAGGAACGCTGCGATCATCGTCAGCGCGGCGAGTGCCGGCAGCGCCCGATCCGCCACGCTCGCGGTGCCGGCCACGATCCCGGCGTACAGCACGCCTTCCCCGGCGCGATCCAGCGTGCTGTCGAGGAACGCTCCGAACCGGGAGACCCGGCCCGTCGCGCGCGCGAGGCCGCCGTCCAGCATGTCGAAGGCCGCGAACAGCAGGCTGACGACGCCGGCGCTCGTCCAGTGGCCGGTCGCGGCCAGCCCGGCCGCGACGCACACGCCGGCGAAGCCGATCACGGTCAGCCCGTTGGGGGTGAGGCCCGCGCGTCCCAGCGCCAGCGCGAGTGGCACGGCCAGCGCCTTGATCCGGGCCCTGGCGGACGGGGGCACCAGCGAATGCTCGGTCACGAGATCACCGCCGTGCCGGTGGCGGGGGCGAAGAGCTCATCCTGCCGGCGCTCGAACCGCTCGAACACGTCGTGCCGGAGCGAGCAGATCACCTCGCGCCCGACCCGCCTCGTCTCGACCAGGCCGGCCGCCCGAAGTGTCCGCAGGTGCCAGGAGACGAGCGGCTGCGACAGGTCGACCAGCTCGACCAGGTCGGTGACCGTGGCCGGCGCCTCGGCGAGCCGCCGGACGATGCGCAGGCGGGTGACGTCGGCCAGGGCCTTGTAGAAGGCGCGAAGCTCGCGCAGGTCCTCGGGCGCTGCGGCGATGGTCGCGATCGTCGATCGGATGCGGGCGGGGGAGGGCGTCTCGGGGCCTCACGTGAGTGGGACTTTATATAAAATCCCGCTGATACTAGCACCCGGCGTCAAGTGTCGCGCCAGCGGACGTGCTATCAGAAGCCAGGCCGGACCGCTCAGGCCGTCCCGCCCAGGGCGGGGCCCAGTGGCGAGCTCAGTCCTCAGCTCACCGCTTTCTTCACGAGCGCGCCGATCCTTGCCTCGTCGGCGGCGGTCAACTCCGTCAGAGCGAAGGCGGTCGGCCACATGGCGCCTTCGTCGAGGTTCGCCTCGTCGCTGAAGCCGAACGTCGCGTACCTCGTGTTGAACTTCTGCGCGCTCTGGAAGAAGCAGACGACCTTGCCGTCCTTGGCATACGCGGGCATCCCGTACCAGAGTCTCGGCGAGAGGGCTGGCGCGCTGGCTTTGATGACAGCATGGAGCCGCTCGCCCATGGCGCGATCCGGTTCCGGCATCTCGGCGATCTTCGCGAGCACGGCGCTTTCCCCGTCCGCCTTGTCCGCGCGCGGGCCGCGGCGCGCGGCCGCCTTCAGCTCCTGGGCGCGCTCCTTCATCGCGACTCGTTCCTCGTCCGTGAATCCCTCGAACGTCTTGTCGATCGCGGTGGTGCTCTTGGCGGACCTCTGCGTGTCCTTCATTGCGGGTTTCCTCCTCTGCGAGTCTTGATGGGGACGACCCTCATGCTAGGGAGCCGCCGCCGCGGCGGCTTCTCCGAAACTGCTCGATCGCATCGCCACCCCCGCCGCCACCCGTGGCAGACCTTCGGGGGATGCTCGTCGAGCATCTCGCTCACGCCTGACCTGGGATCAACTTGCTCGGGCGATCCCGCAGGTGTTCGTGCGGGCGACCTCCCTCAGCGCCGTTCGCGCTCTCGGCGGCTGGCGCATGCGGAGCCTTGACACTGGGGTGGAGCCTCTGGAGGTCGCGAGCGCAGGGCCGCTCCCGGCGACTCTCTCGGATCGCTTCATGCGTTTCTGGGAGTGGCGACGCGACAGGAGTCCGGCCGGCGACGAGCTCACCGCGTTCGGCTGGTGGTTCGCGAGCGGGCGGCTCCCATATGAATGGGGCCTGCAGCAGCTGCGGGACCTGCTCAAGCGGGGTGTGCGCCTGGGCGGGTCCACGCACGTGGCGCTGCCACGCCTTCGGGGGATGTCCTCAGTGGATTCGTGGCTCGTGGGAGAGATCGCCCGAGAGCTCGTTGCTCGGGCGCCTCTCGACGAGGATCTCGCGAGGGTGAGCGAGGACCTGTTCGCGATCGCGACCGCCCTCGAGGCACCAACGCTCTCTGCCGAGGTCCAAGCCATGGGAGCAGAAGTCGAAAGCCGCCTGCTCAGCCGAGGATATGACCGGCCACGTCGTGGCCAGGCACCGCCCTCTGGGTGACCATTTCCGTGGAGCGGGGGTATCCACGTGAGTGCAGTGAACGCCGGGCGCCGGGCGCCGAGGCCTATTGTGCCCGAAGCTCCACGGTGACGGACGAACCGTCGTCCGCGGTGAGCGCCACGCGCCAGCGGTCTGCCTTCGTGTTCAGCGGCGCGGCCGCCTCAATCCGGCGCCCGATCATCGCCTCGACGAGCTCGTGCCTCGCCAGATCACGCCACGTGAAGAACCGGGCGAGCTGGCGCTGGAGCATCCCCAGGTAGGCGGGGGTGAGGCCGAACAGGCGATCGGCCTCAACCATCCGTCGGGAGACGGTCGCCAGCCCGCGAAGGTCGGCGAATGCGCGTGGCCAGGGCATCTCGATCCCGGGCACGAACACCGAGACGTCGTCGATCGGCGGCAGGTACAGCGAGGCCACCGGCTCGTTCCGCTCGATCGGTGCCCAGCTGATCGACTGCTCGTCCTCGCCCTCGGGGCCGACCAGAACGACGGCAGGCTCCGGGACGATGGGGGCAACGGTCAGGCGACAGTCGAAGTGGTCCGCCGACACGTCCCGGTTCTTCTGGCGGTCGATCTCGCAAGAGTGCGTCACGACGAGCGCGAAGATCGTGTCGATCGCGATCTCACGCCCGTGCGGCAGGGCCATGAGCGCCGGCTTCGGATACGCTGGGATCCGCCCGATGGGATCGAAGGACTCTCCGGGCGGAGTCTCCCCGGCCAGCCGGGTGCGGACGAGCGAGAGATAGGCGATGTCGCCCGATGAGAGTTCGTCGGACTCCCCTGCGCGGCGGTAGACGTCAGCCGCGGTGGGCATCGATGGCCGGCATCCCGGTGAAGAACTCGTCCGGCGTGATGTCGGCGACCTCATCGCGCGCACCGGCCTCCACCGGCGACGGATACGGCACCGCTCGGCGCGCCCACATGACATCGCGGATCGCGGCCGACAGGCGTTCCGTGCGCGGCCGAGAGTCGTCCCCCGGATAGACGGGCTCCTCCTCGAGGAGGACGGCGACCGGGACGGCGAGTGCGGATGCGATCCGACGAATGGTGCCCACTGCGACGTTGTCGATGGGCGTCTCGCCCGTGGCGAGCAGCCTCACGGTCCGCGGCTGAAGACGGGCACGAGCAGCGAGCGTCGCGTACGACACGCCGCGATCCTCGATGATGCTGCTGAGTCTGGTCATCGTTGCCCCCTGCGGTCCAACGCATCATGACATGCGTTGGACCGCACGTCAAAGCCGGGGGCCCCGCCTGAGCTCGGCTGCCGCCATCGGCGCCGAGCCCGCCGGTCCCGGCACGCCCTGATGCTTCATCGCAGAGCAGCTGGCCCTCGGGGCCGATGCCGGCTCGTGCCAGGAGCCGACAATTGTGGAGCGGGCGCTCCGTGCGGGTGTGATCGCCGGATCGATCGCGGTTCGGAAGCCTGGCGCCATGGAGAGCCTGCCGACCGCCTGACATCGCCCAGGAACTACGCGCGGCACCGATGACGGCGGACCGCCGTCCGGAGGGAGCGTCGCCGTGAGGAGCGCGGTCGCTCTCCGGACATGATTGCGAATCCCAGCGGAGGCCGACGGTCCGCCCACATGCGCGTGGGCGCGACGCGCTGGAGCGCGCCGGGCCGCCGGTTCTAGCAAGGCGCAGACATGGAATCGACGGTTCACGGGGCATTCCGGGAGTTCATCGCTGCGCGCTCGACCGCGCTGATCGTGGCCGGCGCGAAGGGATCAACCTTCGCTAGCAGGACGCCGTCCGTCTGCGCGGCTGGAGGGCCCGAAGTCTGCGAAGATCGGACCGTGAAGGTCGCAGAGGTGCCGGACGCTCGCGTTCCCGTCCAGAGGGAGCCGGCGTGACGCGGCGCGCGCTCGTGCTGTTCGGCCTGATGTCGCTGATCTGGGGCATCCCATACCTGTTCATCCGGGTCGCCGTCGCCGAGATCTCGCCGGCGACGCTGGTCTTCGCTCGCACGACGATCGCGGCCCTGATCCTGCTTCCGATCGCGCTCCTGCGCGGCGAACTCCGGCCGGTGCTGGCGCGCTGGCGCTGGGTGGTCGCCTTTGCCGCGGTCGAGATCGGCGTGCCGTGGGTGCTCCTGGGGTCCGCCGAGCAGCGCCTCGCGAGCTCGCTCGCCGGCCTCCTGGTGGCGGGGGTGCCGCTGGTCGGAACCGTCATCGCTGTGGTGACCCGGGGTCGGGATCGCGTGGGCGGCGGCGGTCTGCTCGGGCTGCTGATGGGGCTGGCCGGAGTCGCGGCGATCGTCGGCGTCAACATCGATGCGACGAACAGGCCCGCATTGCTGGAGATTGCGCTGGTCGTCGTGGGTTACGCCGCCGGGCCGGCCATCCTCGCTCGCCGGCTGGGCGGCCTGCCATCGCTGGGGGTGATGGCGCTCTCGCTCTCGCTCTGCGCGCTGGTGTACGCGCCGATCGCCGCCGTCCAGTGGCCGGCCGTGCTGCCGGGTGCGGGCGTGCTGGGAGCCATCGTCATCCTGGGCGTCGTGTGCACGGCGGCCGCGTTCCTGCTGTTCGCGGCGCTCATCGAGGAGATGGGCCCGGTTCGGGCCACCGTGATCACCTACGTCAACCCGGCCGTGGCGGCGCTGCTCGGTGTTGCGGTGCTGAAGGAACCGTTCACCGTCGCGATGGGCGTCGGGTTCGGGCTCGTGATCCTGGGTTCGGCGCTCGCCACCCGATCGCCGGCACGGGTGACGGCAGGGTCACGAGCGGTCTTCGGAGACGCCCGACCACCGGGGGCCGAGGTGGACGAGGCCGGGGCGTAGCCGATCGGGACGCGCGCCCCGGCGCCGGCCGCCCGGGTTCCCCCCGCCGGGCCGCTCGGGCACGGTGCCCGCCACCCGTCGCCGCTGGGAGACGCGGCTGAGGCGGCCACCGGACCGAGGTGGTCTACCCGGTTCTGCTGAAGCCTGTCGAAGGCGATCGACGAGGCGGAGCTACGCGTGGGCGTGATCGGGCATGCTCACGATGGTCCACAGCTCACGGCGCTCCGACTTGACGCGGCGGGGCGCCAGGGCACATGGTGCGCACGGATGCCCCCGAGGAGGATCGCCGCCATGCACCGACCCACCCCCGCTTCCGCCCGGGGGACCGCTCGACTCGCGCGCCGCGCTGGTGCCCTGGCCACCGGCCTGGTGGCGTTCGCGGCGCTGGCGGGGATTCCCGCCGGGACACCTGCCGGAACAACTGGCCCGGCGCCCGTGCGGGCCGCGTCGGCTTGCACCGGCTGGAGCAGCGACAGCATTCCCCCCACGACGATCCGGGTGCTGCGCACCACCGGCCCGGCCGCGGGCACCGTCCAGGTCGTCCCCTTCCACGACTACGTGACGGTCGTGATGGCCGCGGAATGGGGTCCCTCCGATCCGGCCGAGGCCCTGAAGGCGGGCGCGGTCGCGGTGAAAGAGTACGCCTGGTACCACGCGATGATCTGGCGCGGCGGAACCGCGGCCGACGGGTCGTGCTACGACGTGGTCGACTCCTCGATCGACCAGGTCTACTCGCCCGAGACGGAGACACCGTCGGCGTCCGAGCTCAGCGCCGTGGACGCCACGTGGGGCATCAGCGTCCTCAAGTCCGGCGGCCTCTTCGCCACCCACTACACCGCTGGGAGCAACGTCGCCTGCGGGGCCAACGCCGACGGCTGGCACCTCTACCAGGTGAGCGCGATGCACTGCGCGGAGGGGGGCATGGCGGCCGCGGTGATCCTGCAGACCTACTACGGCCCGGGGCTCCAGCTCGTGGGCACGGCCGCCACCGCCGCCGCGCTCCGCTTCGGTGCCCAGCCCACGGACGGGACCGCGGGGGTCCCCTTCGCCGTGGCGCCGGTCGTGACGGTGGTGGATGCCGCGGGCGCGCCGGTGACCAGCGGGCCCGGGAGCAACGCGCTGGTGACGCTCGCACTCGCCTCCGCCCCCACCGGGGCCGCGCTGAGCTGCCCGGGTGGGCTGTCACGGGCTGCCGTCGC
Organism: Chloroflexota bacterium; assembly: GCA_021786265.1. The sequence continues at coordinate 8,252 of JAJYNP010000056.1, read as the reverse complement.
GGGGGTCGCGACGTGGGACGGCTGCACCATCACCGCGGCGGGCTCGGGCTACCTGCTCGTCGCGAGCGCTGCCGGCCTGGCTGCCGCGAGCTCGGCCCCCCTGGTTGTGGCAGCCCCACCGGCCACCCTCTCGCTGGAGGTGCCTGCTCCCACCGTCACCTGGGGCGGAACGGTCGCGCTCACGGCCCGGCTGGCGGCGCCCGCCGGCGGGGGCAGCGTCGCCGGGCGATCCGTCCAGCTCCAGCGCTCGATCGACGGGCAGGCCTGGACCGTCCTCGCCGGCCTGGTCACGGATTCCACGGGGACCGTGCAGCTTGCGTACCGGCCGGCCACGAACCTCTACGTCCGCGCGGTGTTCGATGGGGCCCCGGACCTGGGCCCGGCGACCAGCGCGGTCCAGCGGGTGCTGGTGCGCCAGCTGGCGCTGCTGCGGCCCGACAACCGCGGCGTGGTGCGTCCGCTCGCCCGGGGTGCGACGGTCACCTTCACCACCCTGGTGCGCCCCTCCCGGACCGACCTGCCGCCCGGCCGGGTGCTGTACCGCGTGGCCCGTCTCGTGGACCGCACCTGGGTCCTGCAGCGGGCCGTCACGGTCGCCGCCGACGCCACGGGCCGCGCCACCCTCGCCGTCACGTTCCCGACCGCGGGAGCCTGGTACGTGCGTGCCATGGCCGCCCCCACCCAGGCCGACGCCAACAGCGTCTGGTCCCCGCTCGAACGCTACCTCGTGAGCTGACCGCCGCGTCGCGAACGGGTGCCATCATGCCCCCATGAGCCGCCTGCCCCGCCTCGCGCTGCTCGCCGCGCTGGGGGCCGGCGTGTTCCTCGCGGGTCTCGAGCTGATGATCACCGCCACGGCTCTGCCGAGCATCGTGACCAGCCTCGCCGACTGGACCCGGCTGCGCCAGGCGTCCTGGATCGTCAACGGCTACCTGGTCGCGTACGTCGCGACGATGCCGCTGGCCGGGCGGCTCGCCGACCGCTTCGGCGTGATCGGACCCTACCTGCTCTCGCTGATCGTCTTCGCGATCGGCTCGGCGCTGAGTGGCACCGCGCAGTCGCTCGACACCCTGATCGCGGCGCGCGTCCTGCAGGGGCTGGGGGGCGGCGCGCTCGTCCCGCTCGCGACGTCCGGGGCGAGCCATCTGTTCGAGGGTCCAGCCAGGGCGCGCGCGCTCGGCGTGATCGGCGCGCTCACCTTCCTCGGCATGGCGGCCGGGCCGTTCGTGGGGGCCGCGATCCTGGGCACCGGCGAGCTGCGCCCCGGGCTCGAGGCGGGCGGCGTGCCGGGGTGGCTGATCTCGATCGTCACGCCGGCGTGGCGGTGGGTCTTCTACGTCGATGTGCCCGCCGCGCTCCTGGCGATGCTGTACGCGTGGGCGGCCGCGCCCGCCTGGGACGCGCCACGGGTGCGCGCCCCGCTCCGGGTGCCGGTCCTGGCGCTCTTCACCCTCGGGCTCGCCGGTTGCCTGCTGGCGCTGACATGGGCGGGATCGTCGGACGCCCCGGGCGGCCAGACGGGGGAGGCGGTGCTGGCGGTCGCGTCGGTCGTCGCGCTGTCCGGGGCGTTCGCGCTCGGGGCGGTGACGCGCGACGCGCTCCTGGATCCGCGCCGCTACCTGGAGCCGGCCCTGGGCGGTGCGGTGGCGGTGAGCGCGCTGACCGGGTATGGGCTGGCGACCGCACTCATCGGGGGTGCCGTCTTCGTGGACCGCGTCCTCTACGGCGGCCCGCCCGACGAGCGGGTGGCGCTCGGTGCCCTGGCGGGCGCGATGGCGGTCGGCGCGCTCGCATCGGGGCTGGCGATGCGGCGGACCGGCATCGTGCGGATGAGCCTGGCGGGTCTCGTCCTGTCGGGGGCCGCGATGGCGGCGCTCGGCACCGCCACGCGGCTGACGTCGCTGGGCGAGCTCGCCTCGCTGCTCGGGGTGTTCGGCCTCGGCTTCGGGCTGACGGTCTCTCCCCGATCGATCGCGGCGGTCGCGGCGGCCGGGAGGTCGGCGTTCGGCGTGGCCGCGGGCGCCGTCACCGTGGCCAGGATGCTGGGCATGGCGGTCGGCCTGGCGGTGCTCACCGCGTTCGGGTCCGACAGGATCGAGTCCCTCAGCCGCGCCATCCGGGACCAGGCCTACCGGGACAGCGTCCTGCCCGCCGCCCTCCGGGGGCGCCCGCTGGCGGACGGCCTGGTGGTCGATGCGCTGGAGCGCTGGGCGGCCGACCAGGGGGCGGCCATCCTCGGCGGGCTGTTCCTGGCCGCCGGCATCGTCACGCTCGTCGCCGTGGTGCCGGCGCTGGGGATGCGGGGGCAGGTGCCGCCCTTGCCGCGGCGGCCGGGTGTCGGCCGGCAGGCGCACCGCCCGCCGGGCTGATCAGGTGCAGACCTGCGGGTGCGGGGTCGGGTGGGCCTCGGCGAACGTCGCCGGCTGCGCCAGCTCGAAGGTCGCCAGGATCTGGAGCTTGGGGCCGGTGTCGTACGGCGTTTCGCTGGTCTGCAGCACCAGCTGCTGCACGCCCGGCGCCGCCTTCGTGATGTCGAACTGGTGCGGGCCGAGCACGACGTGGCGCTTCACGATCGCGATGCTGTACCAGTAGACCTTCGAGTCGCTGGTGTAGACCAGCACGCTGTACCCGATCATCCCGGCGCCGTTGTCGACCTGCGAGGCGGTCAGCAGCGGCAGGAACATCCCGACGCGGGCATGGGCGTAGATGTACGTGGTGCCGGGTCGGCCGGGCTGCGAGAACGCGTCCAGGTAGGCGGCCACGTTGCAGTAAGGGAACGGCTGCCCGGTGGCGCCCGTCTGCTCGGTCGAGCCGTTCACCACGGGCAGGTCGATCTTCAGCGCCGGGATCACGACGCGGGTCGCCACTGCCGCCGACGGTGAGACGGGTGGTGTGGACGGCGAAGCCGGCGCGGGCGACGCCTGCGCGGACGGGGGCGGGACGGCCGATGAGGCTGGCCCGCCCGGGCCACCGGGCGTGGGGACGGGAACGCCGCCGGTCGCGCCCAGCGGCACGATGTAGGCGAAGAGCCCTGCAGCCAGGAGCATGACGCCGATCCCGGTCAGCACCGAGGAGACCACGTGGCGCTCGAGCTGGCGGAGGAAGCGCACGACTGAGCTGCTCATCGGGGTGCGAATCCTAGCAGCGGCCGCAGGGCCGGGCCATCCGGGTCGCGCGTACTGCGAACGGCCAGGTCGCGCGTACACTCCCGACCGATGCGCTCCCCCATCCTCCTGGGCGTGCTCGCTGCCCTGCTGGTCGTGCTGGTCGTGCTCGCCGGGGTGATCGCGGTCGTCCCTGGCCTCGCCCCCGGCGTTCCGCCGTACCCCGTCCCGCCGCCCGTCCGTCCGGCTGCGGCGCCGACTGGCGCGACCACGCCGGCCGCCACCACGCCGGCCGCATCGAGTCCCGGCCTGCCGGGATCGCCCGGCACGGGCGGCACACCGGCCGCCGGGGGGTCGCCCGGATCGCCGGCCGAGACAGGGTCGGGATCGCCGGCCACGACCGGGTCGGGATCACCGCCCGCGGTTGGCCTCCAGGTGGGCGATCGTGCGCCGTCGCTGGTCGTGCCCCGCCTGGGCGGAGGGACCGTCGACCTGGCCGCGCTGCGCGGCCGCCCGGTGTGGATCAACTTCATGGCGTCGTGGTGCCCCGATTGCCAGGACGAGCTCCCGCTCATGGAGGGCTACTCGTTCGAGCTCGGACAGCGCATCTCGATCGTGCTCGTCGACGTGCACGAGAGCCCGGCGGCGGTGGCCGCGTTTGCCAGTCATATGCGGCTCGACCTGCCGGTCGGGATCGACCAGGACGGTGCGGCCCAGCGCACCTGGTCGGCGTACGCGCTGCCCGTCCATTACTGGCTGGACGCGCAGGGGATCGTCCGCGCGGTGGGCTTCGGTGAGCTGGGCCCTCCGCAGTTCCTGGAGAGCGTCCGCCGGGTCCTCCCCGGCGCCTCCCTCTCGCCGTGAGCCCCGGCGACCGCCGCCGCGGCGAGCCTGCGGACGTGGCGCCGCCCGGCCACCCGCACGGGGACACGTCCGGGGCCGGGCCCGTCCCTGGCGCCAGGGGGCCGGCGCTGCTCCGCGGAGCCGACCTGCTTCGGCTGGTCGCGCCCGACCTGGCGCTCCGGCCGCTGCTGCTCGTCAGCGATTTCGACGGAACCGTCGCGCGGATCGTGATGGACCCGTGGGGCGCCCGCGTGCTGCCGGGCGCCCGGAGGGCGTTGCGACGCCTCGCCGGGACCCCCGGCGTCCACGTCGTGCTTCTCTCCGGGCGGGCCGCGCCGGACCTGGCCGCGCGTGCGAGGGTCGGCGGCGCGACCTACCTGGGCAACCACGGGATCGAGCGGGGCGAGCTGCCACGCGGCGCGCGGGCGGAGGCGCTCCGGGTCGAGCAGGACCCGGCCCTGGCGGTCTACATCGAGGACGCGCGGCACCTCGCGCGCGAGGTGCCGCGCCTGATCCCGGACGCATGGCTGATCGTCGAGCGGAAGGGGCCCGCGGTCGCGTTCCACTTCCGGGCCGCCCCCGACCTCGCCGCCGCGAGGCAGCGGGTCCTGGCGGCGGTCGATGCGATCGACACCGGATCGCGGATGGTCCGCTTCCCGGGCCGTCGCGTCATCGAGCTTCGACCGCCGGGGGCGGCCGCGAAAGGGGATGCGCTTCGGTCGCTGGTGGAGGAGGTCCGGCCGGCGGTCACCTTGATGCTGGGGGATGATGCGACCGACGCGCAGGCGTTCGTCGCGCTGCGCGAGCTGCGGGAAGCCGGGCGGACGGGCGGGCTGGCCGTGGCGGTCCACGCCCATTCCGACATGCCCGAGGCCGTGGCGGAATCGGCCGACGTTGCGCTCGCCTCGCCGGAGGAGACCGCGCGGTTCCTGGCGGGGCTCGCGCGACGGGTCCGGGCCGAGGATCAGGCGGGGATCGCCTCGACTCGGGCGGCAACGTCGAGCGCCCAGTCGCGGGCGCGCTCCAGCTCGCCGTCGAGCAGGGGACCCTCGCGGCCGGCCACGTAGAAGCTCTCGGCCGGCACGACGAGCCGGCAGCCGAGCGCCTCCAGCTGCTGCGCGATCCTCTCCGCCGCGGACCCGGAGAGGACCTTCGCGATGTGGTAGCGCGTGTCGAAGGCGGCGGCGGCGGCGAGGCCGCAGCACCGGCCGACGTGGGCACCGGAGAGCAGGGCGCTCATCGCGGGGGAAACCCCGTGCCGCTGCGTGGGGCCGCCGAAGAGGACCAGGTCGAGCTCGGAGCAGTCGGGCCAGTCGACCTCCGCCGCCGGCACCATCTCGACCCGCCAGCGGGTGGGCGGCAGCGCGTCCCGGATCGCGCGGCCGATGGTCTCCGTGTTGCCAAAGCGGGAGTCGACGACCAGCAGCGCTCGCATGACGATGGCATGGTGGCGTGGCAGGGGGCCGTTCGCGAGTGCCGGATGCCGGGGCGGCGGGTGCCGGATGGCGGTCGCGGGGATGGGTCGCCGGCGGTCGGTCGCCGGCGGTCGGTCGCCGGCGGTCGGTCGCCGGCCGGGCCCTAGAGCAGCGCCTTCGCCGCCGCCGCAGCGATCGTGATCAGGTCGCTGGGGAAGAAGCCGATGACGACGGTGGCAATGGCCGCGATGGTCAGCCCCACGCGGAGCTCGAACCCCCGAGCCAGCGGTGGCGCCGGGTCGGGTGCCTCCCGCATGTACATGTAGACGACCACCCGGAGGTAATAGAAGGCCGCCGCCGCCGCGTTGAGCACGGCGAGGACGGCAAGCCACGAGACCCACCCGCCGGCCTCGATGGCGGCGAGGATCACGTAGTACTTGGCGAAGAAGCCCGCGAACGGCGGGATGCCCGTCAGCGAGAGCAGGAACAGGGTCATGAGGAGCCCCATCAGGGGCGCGCGCCTGCCCAGCCCCGCGAACGTGTCGAGGTCGCTGGTGACCCCCGGCCGCCGCTGGAGGGCGGCCACGACCGCGAACGCACCGAGGTTCATGAAGGTGTACGCGACGCTGTAGACGAGAATGGCCTGCAGCCCGTGCGCCTCGGCCTCGGAGCCCGCCGCCGCGCCCGCATAGGCTGCCAGCCCGACCAGGATGTACCCCGTGTGGGCGATCGAGCTGTACGCCAGCATGCGCTTGACGTTCGACTGGGTCAGGGCGACCAGGTTGCCGAGCGTCATCGTCAGCGCCGCCAGGATCACGACGGCGCCCACCCAGTCGGCCCTCACCGGTCCAAGGGCCCCCACGAACAGCCGCAGGATCAGGGCGAACGCGGCGACCTTGGGCCCCACCGACAGGTAGCCGGTGACGGGGGTGGGGGACCCCTGGTAGGCGTCGGGCGTCCAGTAGTGGAACGGCACCGCGGCGATCTTGAACGCGACCCCGGTCATCAGGAACGCGAGCCCCATCGCGAGTCCCGGTGAGAGCGGGTGGCCCGCTGCCACGGCCTGGAGCGCGGAGGCGATGCCGCTGACGTTCGTGGTGCCGGTGAAGCCCCAGACGAACGCGAGGCCGAAGAGGAAGACCGCGCTGGAGAACGAGCCGAGCAGGAAGTACTTGATCGCCCCCTCGGTCGCCAGTCCGTCGCGCTTGGCGAAGCCCGCCAGCAGGTAGCCGGGAAGCACCAGCAGCTCCAGGCCCAGGAAGAGCACCAGCAGATCGCGGGCCCCCGAGAGGAGCATGGCGCCGCTGATCGCGAAGAGGAGCGTGGCGGAGAACTCTGCGAGCGGCAGGCCCCGGGGCCGCAGGTAGTCGGGCGCGAACAGGAGCGTCAGGACCGCGATCGACAGGAAGAGCAGGTCGAGCAGGACCGTCAGCTGGTCGAGGACGTACGCGCCCCCGAAGGCCTGCTGCGGCGCCTGGGGTGCCAGCACGGCCGTCACGGCCATGACGACCAGGGCCCCGATCGTCGCGATCCCCGAGGCAAGCCGGTCCCGGCCCGGGACGATCACGTCGACCAGGATCACCAGGAACGCGAGCGCCCAGGTGGCCGCGAGCGGCAGCATCGCCGTGACGTCGCCGGAGTTCATCGCATCACCTTCACGGCAGGAACCCCAGCGCGACGCCGTGGCTCACGTGGGTCAGGACGCCCGAGACGGGCCCCTGGATCATGTCCAGGAGCGGCGCCGGGAACACGCCGAAGACCACCACGAGGACGGCGAGCGGCACCAGCGTGGCGATCTCGATGGGCACCATGTCGTGCAGGTGATCGCCGAGTCCCTTCAGGAAGTCCGAGAGCTCGACGAACGCGATCTGCTGGAACATGTAGAACAGGTAGACCGCGCCGAGCACCATCACGATCGCGGCGATCGACGCCACGACCGGGGCCACCGCATACGTCCCGACGAAGACCAGGAACTCGCCCACGAACCCGGAGAGCCCCGGCAGTCCGGCGCTCGCCAGCATGAAGAAGCCGAGCGTCGTGGCGTAGAGCGGCAGCTTGCCGGCCAGCCCGCCCATGATCGCGAAGCGGCGGTCGTGCGTCCGCTCGTAGATCACGCCCACGCAGAGGAAGAGGGCGCCGGTGATGAGGCCGTGGTTCACCATCTGGAGCACGGCGCCCTGGAGCGCCTGCGACTGGAAGACGAAGATCCCCAGCGTCACGAACCCCATGTGGCTGACCGAGCTGTACGCCACCAGCTTCTTGAAGTCCGGCTGCACCACCGCCACCACCGCGCCGTAGATGATCGCGATCACCGAGAGCGCGATGATCGCCGGGGCGAAGGTGTGTGCCGCGTCCGGGTAGAGCGGCAGCGAGTAGCGGATGAACCCGTAGCCGCCCAGCTTCAGGAGGACGCCGGCGAGGATCACCGAGCCCGCTGTCGGCGCCTCCACGTGCGCGTCGGGGAGCCAGGTGTGGAACGGGAACATGGGAACCTTGATCGCGAAGGCCAGGAAGAACGTCACGAAGGCGAACGCCTGGAGCGCCGGCGAGAAGTGGAAGCTCGCGAAGTCGAGATAGCTGAAGCTCCAGACCCCGGTCGAGGAGTGGTACTCGAACGCGGTCGCCAGGATGCCCACCAGCATCAGCAGCGAGCCGACCAGCGTGTAGAGGACGAACTTGATCGTCGCGTAGATCCGGTTCGCGCCGCCCCAGATGCCGATGATCAGGTACATCGGCACCAGCACCACTTCCCAGAAGACGTAGAACAGGAAGAGGTCGAGCGCGGCGAAGACGCCGATCATGCCGATCTCGAGGATCAGGAACGTGATCATGTACTCCTTCACGCGCTCCTGGATGGGGCGGAAGGAGGCCAGCACGCTGATCGCGGTCA
>JAJYNP010000183.1 GCA_021786265.1 Chloroflexota bacterium | reverse complement strand
CAAGATGGTGATCCTGGACGCCGACCACCCCGACATCCTCGAGTTCATCAACTGCAAGATGCTCGAGGAGAAGAAGGCCTGGGCGCTGATCGAGGCCGGCTACGACCCCTCGTTCACCGGCGAGGCGTACGGCTCGGTCTTCTTTCAGAACGCCAACCATTCCGTGCGCGTCACCGACGAGTTCATGCGCGCGGTCGAGCAGGACGGCGAGTGGACCACGCATTTCGTGACCACCGGCGAGCCGGCCGACACGTACCGGGCACGCGACATCCTGCATCAGATCGCGGACGCGGCCTGGGTCTGCGGAGACCCCGGCATGCAGTACGACACCACCATCAACGACTGGAATCCCGTCTCGAATTCGGCGCGTCAGGTCGCGACGAATCCGTGCGTCACCGGCGATACGCTCGTCGCGACGGACGAGGGCTGGCAGACGATCGAATCGCTCGTCGGGCAGACCGCGCGGATCATCGGAGCCGATGGACAGCCGCATGTCGTCGCGAACATCTTCCCCACGGGTCAGAAGCCGGTCTTCGAGTTGAAGACCCGTGCCGGCTACCGCGTACGGATCACGGCGGACCACAAGGTGGCGACCACACGCGGCGATGTCGCGGTGAAGGATCTGACCACCGATGATCGGATCCACCTCGAGGGTCCTGGCTTCGGCCGCACGATGGTGAGCCCGATGCTGGCGGCGGCGATCGGCCTGGCCGTGGGCGACGGTTGCCTGACCTGGGTCGGACCGCATGACCAACCGATGGTCGTCCTGACGATGCACGCGAACGAGGCGCCGGTCCTCGAGGCCGTGGCTGCCGAGATCAACGAGCAGAAGCACCTGCGCAAGGCGGTCGGATCGATCGGACGAAACGACGACGTCCACGTCTCGATGACGGCCACGGACTCGCGGCTCGCGTTCGCGTCCCGGCCCGTCGCCGAGCAGTTCATGCAGTACGCCGTGCTCGACGAGGGATCGTCGCTCAAGCGCTTCAAGCCCGCCGTCTACGAGCTGGACCGGGGGTCGATGGCCTCCGTGCTGCGAGGACTTTTCACCGCGGACGGCACGGTCGTCAAGAACACGGCGACGTATGTCGGGCTCGACTCCACATCACTGGAGTTGCTCGTCCAGGTCCAGCGGATGCTCCTCGCGTTCGGCATCAAGGCGAAGCTCTACGAGAACCGGCGTGGCGGACGCACGCTTTCCGCGCTGCTGCCGGATGGCAGGGGCGGCATGAAGTCGTATCCCGTCCGGGAGGTGCACTCACTGCGCATCACCCGGTCGTCGCGGGCCATCTTCGAGCGCGAGATCGGGTTCCTGCCGGAGAGCCCGAAGGCGGCGGCACTCGCCCACCTGAATGCCACGGTTGGCATGTACCGCGAGGAAATGTGCGACCAGGTGGCTTCGATCAGACCGGTCGGCACCGAATTTGTGTTCGACCTGACCGAGCAGGCCACGAGCCATTTTGTCGCGAATGGTCTATTGGTTCACAACTGCTCCGAGTTCTCGTTCATAAATGACACTTCATGTAATCTCGCCTCGCTCAACCTCATGAAGTTCGTGCGCGAGGATGGCGAATTCGACGTCGAAGCCTACCGCTACGCCTGCCGGCTGACGATCACCGCGCAGGAAATCCTGGTCGACTACGCGAGCTATCCGACCCCCAGGATCGAGGAGAACTCGCATCGCTTCCGACCGCTCGGGCTCGGATATGCGAACCTCGGTGCGCTCCTCATGAGCCGCGGCCTCGCGTACGACTCGCCGGATGGTCAGGCGTTCGCGGCGGCCCTGACGTCGATCATGACCGCCGAGGCGTACCGCCAATCCGCGGTCATCGCGCGAGACCATGGCGGCCCGTTCGTCGAGTACGAGAAGAACCGCGAGCCGTTCCTGCGGGTGATCCGCAAGCATCGAGATGCGGCCCAGCACATCCCCGACGAGGGCGTTCCGGCGGATGTCCTCGCCCCGGCGCGCAATCTGTGGGACGAAACGCTCGCGCTCGGCGAACAATTCGGCTATCGAAACGCGCAGACAAGTTTGCTCGCTCCAACCGGAACCATAGCGTTCATGATGGACTGCGACACCACCGGCATCGAGCCGGACATCGCGCTGATCAAGTACAAGAAGCTGGTCGGCGAAGGCTTCCTCAAGATCGTCAACCAGACCGTCCCGGGCGCGCTCCGGCAGCTCGGGTACGACTCGCGGCAGGTCGAGGAGATCGTCCGCTACATCAACGAGCACGAGACCATCGAGGGCGCCCCGGGCCTGAAGCCGGAGCACCTGGCGGTCTTCGACTGTGCGTTCAAACCGGTCAACGGCGAGCGGTCCATTCACTATATGGGCCATGTCCGGATGATGGCCGCCGTCCAGCCGTTCCTCTCAGGTGCGATCAGCAAGACCGTGAACATGCCCGAGGCGGCCACGCCGGCGGACATCGAGCAGGTCTACCTGGAGGGCTGGCGGCTCGGACTCAAGGCAATCGCGATCTACCGCGACAACTCGAAGCGCTCCCAGCCCCTCAGCACCGGGAGGAAGAAGGACGCCGACGCCGCGGTCGAGGTCGCGGCCGAGCAGGCGATCGCCGCAGCCACCGCCGAACTGACCGCGCGGGTCGCCGCGCTCGAGCGCTCCCTCGCGTCGGCGCAGGTCGAGGCGAAGAAGCCGCATCGGCGGCGGCTTCCGTCGGAACGCCAGTCGGTCACGCACAAGTTCGAGATCGCCGGCCACGAGGGCTACATCACGGTGGGCTGCTACCCCGACGGCCAGCCCGGCGAGATGTTCGTCCGGATGGCCAAGGAAGGCTCCACGGTCGCCGGACTGATGGACTCCATGGCGATCTCGGTCAGCGTCGCGCTGCAGTACGGCGTGCCGCTCCGGGACCTGGTCAACAAGTTTGCCCACGTCCGCTTCGAGCCGAGCGGGTTCACCGGCAACCCGGAGATCCCGATCGCCAAGTCGATCGTGGACTACATCTTCCGCTGGCTCGGGTCGCGCTTCCTGCCGAAGGAGGATCGCGAGGCGCTGGGCATCCTGGACCGCTCGGGCGAGGACGAAGCAGACGAGTCCGCCGTCTCCACGGGGATCGCAGCGGCCGTCAGCGGCACGGCGGGTCTGCCCGGGGGCTCCCCTGCCGCCAGCGTCACCCCTCCTGCCTCCGCCCTGGCGGATGCCTCGACCGGCTCTGCCGAATCGACTGCGCCTGCCGCCAGCGCACCGGGCCCGGTGGACGCGACCGTCTCTGCCGCTGCCCCAGCCGGGACGGGCGAGCATGCGCCCGACACGACCCCGAAGGCGGCCGGTCCGGCCCAGGGGTCGTCCGATGCCCCCAGGGCATCCGGATCGCCGGCCCCGCCCGCCAGCTCGAACGGCCACGGATCGCCATCCAACGGCGCCGCCAGGTCGATCGGCATCCAGCTGGGCCGCTCCCAGAAGGTCGCGTTCCAGGCCCAGGCGGACGCCCCCAGCTGCGCCGACTGCGGCTCGATCATGGTCCGCAACGGCAGCTGCTACAAGTGCCTGAACTGCGGCAGCACGAGCGGGTGCAGCTGAGGTCAGTCGGAGGTGCCCGCCGAGTGCCAGGATAGGTGACACTCGGCGGGCACACAGCCGCGACGGCGGGCGAGCGATCGGGGTCACCGCGCCTCGCGGATCGCCTTCCACATCCGGCGGAGCCCCGGACGCTGCCCGTACATCAGCACGCCGGCGCTGTAGATGCGGGCGGCGACCCAGACGGCGATCACGATGGTGACCGCGAGGAGCGCGATCGTCCCGACCAGCTCGATCGGTCCGGCCTTGCCGGCGCCCAGGCGCCCCAGCATCATGTACGGCGAGAGGAACGGGACCCACGAGAGGACCACGACCCAGGGCGCGCTCGCGTCAACGATCCCGATCGACGCATACAGCCCGATCAGGTACCCGGCCGTCGAGACGAGCGTCATCGGTGTGATCACCTGGCTCACGTCCTCCTGGCGGCTCACGAGCGATCCGGCCGCCGCGAACAGCACGGCGTAGAGCAGGAAGCCCAGCACGAAGTAGACCGAGAAGACGAGCAGGATCGCCGGCGTGAGCCCCTGCGGCAGGCTGAAGCCTCCGGCGTTTCCGAGCACCATCGAGGCGATCTGGCCCTCGAGCAATAGCGCCACGAGAGCCGCCGCGAGCACGGCGACGTACTGCAGCAGCGCCGCGGCGCCGACCCCCAGGACCTTGCCGGCGAGGAGCTGGAACGGCGACGCGGCCGCCAGGATGATCTCCATGACCCGGTTGCTCTTCTCCTCGACGACGCTCATCGCCACCCAGGTGCCGTAGATGATCACCGCCAGAAACAGGAACATGCCAGGCCGAAGGTGACCGCGAAGCTGCTGATCTCCTCGGTCATCGCGCCGGAGCCCGACGCCGGCTTCGTCGGATCGGGCGAGCGGATCGTCACCTCGGGCGGCGCGAAGAGCTGCGATTGCTGGGCCGTCGACAGCCCCGCCTGCCCCAGCCGGTCGGCGATCGCGATCGACGCGGCGGCCTGGCGGATCAGGGCCGCCGTGCGGCTGCTGCCGGGGTCGTTCGCATAGACGGTGAAGACCGGCTGCCCGACCGAATCGCGCTCGATGTCGACCAGCACGTTCAGCTTCCCGTCGAGGACACCCTGCCGGCCGGCCTCCAGGTCGGTCGTGCGCTCGACGGTGAAGTCCTTCTTGCCACCCTCTGCCGTCGAGCCGCCCGTGGGCGCCGCGCCCGACGGGGCGTTGAGCAGGGCGTCGAGCGTGTCGACCGGGTCGCCACGCAGGTCGGGCGCGCCGACGTATACCGCCACGGTCTGGGTGGTGTTGCGGTCGATGTACCCGATCACCACCGGGGCGAGCCCCATCGCGACGGCCGCCAGGACCAGAAACAGGGTCGAGATGATGAACCCGCGGGTCCCCGTGCGGGTGACGAACTCGCGACGGGCGACGGCGACGACGTTCCCGACGTCGGCCGACCACCGGGGGCTCATCGGGCGACCTCCTCGGGCGCGGCGGCCAGCGTCCGTTCATCGGCTGTGGTCACGCCCACGCGTTCGATGAAGATGTCCTCGATCGAGGGCTCGGCGATCTCGAAGCGCGTGACGTATGCCCGGCGCGCGAGGGCGGCCTGCAGGATGGCCTCCGGGTCGCCTCCATCGCGCACCTCGATCTCGTGGTAGTCGAGCCCGGACCGGGTGATGCGGACGCCCGGCATGGTGTCGAGCCACGCGAGATCCGGGTCGCCCGCGACGCCCAGGCGGACGACACGACGCCCGGCCTGCCGCTTGACGTCCCGGATGGCCCCGCCGACCACGACCCGGCCGCGGTCGATGATCGCGATCGCATCGCACAGCTCCTCGACCTGCTCCATCTGGTGGGTGCTGAACACGATCGCCTTGCCGCGCGACCTCATCTCGAGGAACGCGTCCTTGAGCAGGGCGACGTTGATCGGGTCGAGACCGGAAAACGGCTCGTCCATCAGCAGGACGTCGGGGTCATGGAGGATGCCGGCGATGAACTGGACCTTCTGCTGGTTCCCCTTGCTGAGCTGCTCGGCCCGGCGGTCTGCGTATTCGGGGACGCGGAAGCGGGCCAGCCAGTGCCGTGCCCGCCGCGCGGCATCGGCACGGGACACACCGTACAGCGAGCCGAAGAACACGAGCTGGTCGAGGACCTTCATGCGCGGGTAGAGGCCACGGTCCTCCGGCAGGTACCCCCAGGTGCGCCTCGGGGCGGCGGCGGCAGGACGACGGTTCCAGGCCACCGAGCCTTCATCCGCGTGGAGGATGTCCAGGACGATCCGCATCGTCGTGGTCTTGCCGGCGCCGTTGGGGCCGAGGAACCCGAAGACCTGGCCGGGCTCGACCGAGAATCCGATCCCGTCGAGCGCCTGGACCTCGCCGAAGCGTTTGCGGAGCCCGTCGATGACGAGGGCCAAGTGCGCCTCCGTGGGCTCGTGGCGGACAGGGCTGGTCCGCCGGCGACAGCCCGGCACATCGTCGGCGTGCGATCGCGTGGCGGTCAGAGCCGATACGCCCCGGGGCGACCGGCCAACGGGCCTGCCCCGGGGCACTGTCCCTACCGGGGCGACATCAAGCCTTCTGGATGCGCCCCCGGCTCGCGGGGGCCCCGTGGCTCAGACGTGGGCCCGGCCGGTCAGGGGTTCGTGCCAGTGGTCGGGGTCGGCGTCGGGAACGGGCAGTGCGCGCCGGACTTGCCGGGTGGGTTGGTGCCACACGGCCCGTGGTCGCCGCGCGCGACCTGGCTGACGGCGCCGCCGTGGTTGTCGTTCGGGCCACCGGTCGCCTGCGGGTTCTGCGCGACCTGCGACACCGCATATCCGTGGTTGTCGGTCGGCCTGGCGTTGGCCGCGTCCTGATTCGCCGCGTTCGCGTCCGGCGTGTCCGTGGGCTGCGCGACCTCCGACTGGTCGGTGGTGCCCACCGCGTGGTCCGGCGTCGTGAAGCTGGCATGCCCCGGCGTGGCGGGGTGACTCACCACGGCCGCCGCCGCGACGAGGCCCACCGGAAGCGCTGCGGCAACGATCAGGGAGGCGGCGAGCTTGAGACTCACATACCTGGCGATGGTCCCGAACATGGTGCTCCTCACGATCGTGCGACCCGCGTGTCCGGGGCCGTTGTCTCTCAGAACGATGCTGCACCGGTGACGTTGCGGCCGAGGCCCCGGCAATTCGTTCCGGCCGCCTCGCGGAAGGTACTGCCCCACAGCGCCTCGGCAGGGTGCCCTATCCTTGGTCCGTGGTCCTGTACCGCCTCGAGCACGTCCCGGATCTCCGATCCCCTGCCCTGGTCGTCGCCTTCGACGGGTGGGTCGACGCCGGCACGGCCGCGACGACCGCCGCCAACCAGGTCGCCGGCGGCGGCGAGGTGATCGCCACGTTCGACGCCGACGCCCTGTTCGACTACCGCGCGCGGCGGCCCAGCCTCGAGATCGAGGACGGCCGCCCCAGCCAGATCACCTGGCCCGAGCTCGTCGTAAGGCGCACGGAGATCGGCGGGCGCGATGTGCTCGTGCTGGCCGGGCCCGAACCCGATTACCGATGGCACGAGCTGTGCGAGGCTGCCGTGGACCTCGCGCGACGCCTCGGGATCGTCGAATGGATCAGCGTCGGTGCGATCCCGGGCGCCGTGCCCCACACGCGCCCGGTGCCCGTCATGGGCACGGCGTCGAAGCCCGAGCTGCTGCGCGGTGGCGTGGAACCGGGCCCGGAAGGCATCCTGCGCGTGCCGGCGGCAGCCCTGTCGGTGCTCGACATGGCGATCAGCGCGGCCGGGATCCCCGCGGTGGGCTACTTCGCCCAGGTGCCCCACTACGTGACCGGCCCGGCCCCCGCCGCGGCCATCGAGCTGCTCCGGGTCCTGGGGCACCACCTCGGCGCGGAGATCCCACTCGGTCCGCTGCCCGAGGAGGCCCGCCAGATCCGTGCCCGGCTGGACCTGGCGATGTCGGCGGATGAGAGCACGCGCGCGCATGTCGCGCGACTGGAGGCCCGCGTCGACGAAGAGCGTCAGCCGACCGGCGACGACCTCATCGCGGACATCGAGCGCTTCCTCCACGACCGGGGCAACGAGGGGAGCCAGCGATCCTGAGCAGGTCGCGTGTCCGGCCCGAGCGCACTGCCGGGGCGGCCCTGCGCCGCCTCGATCCAGCGCCCAACCCACCAGAGGCGCTACTCTTGGAGGCCTGCGCCAGAGCGAGGCGCCCATCCACCAAAGGGATCCTGAACACGCCATGACCTTCCGCACCCCTCGTGCCGCCCCCAACCGAAAGCGCCGCTCCTCCATGGACGACGAGCAGCGGCAGCAGGTCCTGGTGACCTTCGGTTTCATCGGCCTCATCGTCGTCGCCGTCGCGATCCTGGCCGGCGGGCTGGGGGCGATCTACTACAGCGACCACCTGGTGGCCGTGGCGACGGTCAATGGCGTCTCCATCAGCAAGGACCAGTGGGCCCAGCGAGAGGCGGTGGACCAGTACCGGATCAACGCCGTGCTGGCGAACCTGCAGTCGGCCGTTGCTTCCGGCGCAGTCGACCAGCAGACGGCGGCCCAGGAGCAGCAGTACCTCCAGCAGCAACTCCAGTCGCTTCCCCAGAACGCCGCCAGCGAGCTGATCGACGGCATCCTGCAGACCCAGCTCGCCGGCAAGATGGGGATCACCGTGAGCTCCGCCGACGTGGACAACCAGCTGAAGCAGGAGGCGACCACGCCCGAGCAGCGGAAGGTCCTGGCGATCTTCGTGCAGCCCGGCGCAATGCCGGCCGCCGTCGCATCCCCGTCGCCCTCGGCCAGCGCCTCTCCCAGCTCGTCGGCGGCAATCGCCAGCCCGGGCACGTCGGCTGCCCCCGCCGCTTCGGCGAGTCCCGCGGCATCGGCCGCACCCTCGTCGGCCGCCTCCGCGGCCCCCGGCGCGTCTGCCCAGCCGAGCGCCTCCCCGTCGCCTTCGCCGTCGACCGGTCCCACCGCCGCCCAGAAGGCCCAGGCAAAGGCTGACGCCGACGCCGCGCTGGCCGCGCTCAAGGCGGGAACCCCGTTCGCCACGGTCGCCAGGGAGTACAGCACCGACGCCAGCGCGACCAGCGGCGGCGACTACGGCTACATCACCGCCACCAACACCGTCGACCAGGCCTGGGTGAGCGCGCTGTTCAAGCTGCCGCTCAACGGGATGACCGGCGTCATCCTGGGCTCGGACGGCACCTACCGCATCGGCAAGGTGACCGACATCGTTCCCGCCAGGACCGACCCGAACTACGCCCAGAAGATCCAGCAGGCGGGCGTGGACCTGACCGCGTACCGGACCGCCATCCAGTACGACCTGATCGCCCAGAAGCTGCAGACCTCGATCACCAAGCAGGCCACCACGGGCAACATCGAGCAGGTGCACGCGTGGGAGATCCAGGTCGCCACGAGTGACTCGCAGGGCAACCCCATCACCGGGCCCGAGGTCAAGGCCTCCCACATCCTCTTCAGCCCGAAGGGCAACCCGTCCAACGCGTCGTCCATCCCGGCCAGCGACCCCTCGTGGGCAGCTGCCGAGAAGCTGGCCCAGGCCGCCGCGGACAAGCTGCGGGCGATCACGAATCCGACGCAGCGCGCCGCCGAGTTCGCCGCGATGGCCAGGAAGGAGAGCAACGACACGACGTCGGGCGCGAACGGCGGAGACCTGGGCTGGTTCACGCAGGGCTCGATGGTGGCCGCGTTCTCGACGCCTCTCTTCACCGGCACGCATACCCCTGACGAGATCATCGGGCCGGTCAAGACCCAGTTCGGCTACCACGTGATCCTCTACGTGGCCAGCCGTCCGGCGCCGGAGCAGCGTGTCGCGCAGATTCAGAAGGAGCTGGCGGCCCCGGGCGCCAGCTTCGCGGCGATCGCGAAGGCCAACTCGGATGCGACCGACGCGGTCGCCGGGGGCGACATGGGCTGGGTGGCGCCACTTCAGCTGCAGCAGTCGATCGAGAGCGTGCTGTTCGGCCTGAAGGTCGGGCAGGTCAGCGCCCCACAGACCCAGTCCGACGGGATCTACCTGTACGAGATCAGCCAGAAGGAATCGCGGCCGGTGGACTCGTCCCAGCTCACCACGCTGCAGGGGGCGGCGTTCACCAACTGGTACGCCGCGCAGAAGGCCAGGGCCAGCATCTGGCAGTCGCCGGACATCGCGAACGCCACGCCGCCCGCGAGCTGAACCGCCCGGGCGCTCCGCGGGTCAATCCAGCGGCGTCTGCGATGTCGGCCGTGACCGAGCCGCTGGAGCTGGCCGACTGGCGGCGCCGCATCTCCGAGCTGTACGCGGAGGTTCGTCGCGTGGCCTCCACGGACCCGCCAGCGGCCCGGCGCCCGTCGACGGCGGCCTGACGCTGCCCTCGATCGCCGGGGCCGCACCCCGATTCGACCGGATCGGCCGGGTGGACGTTCCCCCCCGGATGGCACGCGGCGCCTCTTCGTCTTCTGGCTCCGCGAGTACGCGGGCGGATTGTTCCTGCCTTTCGCCGATGCGACCAGCGGTCGGGAGACGTACCGGGCCGGGCGGTATGTACTGGACGGCGCGAAGGGACCCGATCTGGGCGGCGACCCCGAGCGAGGGACGCTGGTGATCGACTTCAACTTCTCCTATCAGCCGTCCTGTGCGTTCGATTCCCGGTGGGCGTGCCCGCCTGCACCGGCCGAGAACCGCCTGGACCTGGAGGTCCGGGCGGGCGAACGGATGGACTGACCCGATCCCGGTCGATCCCGGTCCGACCACTGGCCGCGCGGTCCCCCCGACGCCACGGCGCGAAACCGCGGGCCGGCGCGCGGCGTACACCCCGTCAGGCGCGACCGACGGCGGCATTGCGACCGGCCCGGGTGGCATGTCCGGCCCGGGCCGCGCGTTCGTTGAGGGACCTCGACGCTCGATGCAGCAGGAGAAGGATCATGGCCTCGACCCGGCTCCATCGCCTGCTCCCCGCCCTGGCGCTTCTGGTCGCAGCCTGCGCGGGCCCGGCCACCACGAGCTCCTCGACGCCGGCGGCGGGTTCGCCCGGCACTGCCGCATCGCAGGCTGTCTCCGTGGCGAGCGCCGCCCCGGCCAGTAACTCCGCGCCGACCGCGGCGGCGAGAACCGGGATCCCGTACGGGTCGTCGCCGTCGCCCTCCCCCATCGCGACCCCTGCGACGGCGCCTTCGCCGATCGTTCTCCCCACGCCTCGGCCCACGCCGCCGCCGGCGACACGCCTCCCGGCCACACCGGCCCCGTCCTCCGTCGCGGTGAAGATCGTCGACTTCGGCTTCACCCCGACCGCGCTCACCGTGACGGCGGGCACCACGGTGACGTGGACCAACACCGGCCAGGTCGACCACACGGTCACCGCGAACAAGGGGACGTTCTCCAGCGGCACGCTCTCGCCGGGCGCGTCGTTCTCGTTCACGTTCAAGGTGGCAGGCACCTTCGCCTACCACTGCGCCATTCACCCCTTCATGACCGGGACCGTGATCGTCAAGGGATGAGCGCGGGGCCTGTGGAGCCTGGGCCGCGGGTCAGCCGCCCTTCAGCGCCTTGAGTCGGGCCTCGACCTCCAGCTCGTCCGAGTCGCTGTCGAGCGCGGCGAACTGCTCCTCCAGCGACGACGCGGCCACCTCTGCCCGACCGCGCGCCATGGCCTCCTGGCGCCTGATCCGCTCCTCGAAGCGATTGAGCTCGCTCGTGGGGTCCATGACCGAGGCGTCGCGGAGCGTCTGCTGGACCTGCAGCTGCGCCTGCGCCATCTTGGCCCGGCTGACCAGCTCCTCGCGCTTCTGGACCAGCTCCTCGCGCTTCGTCCGCAGCTTGGTGAGGCCGTCCTTGAGCTTGTCGACCAGCTCCGTCTGCTGGGCGATCTGCGTCTCGAAGGTCTTGATCTGCTCCTCGAAGCTGAGCTGGCGCCGCAGGGCCACCTTCGCGAGCTCGTCGAACCGGTCCGCGTCCGCCGCGTTCCCGGCCGCGCGGAGCTCGTCGGCCTTGCGCGATGCGGCCGCCGCCTTGCTGCCCCACTCCGCAGATGCGGCCCGGGCCTCGGACGCGTCGTCCTCGACCATCCGGAGGTTCCCCACGGTCTGGGCGACCGCGTCCTCCGCCTCGGCCATGTTGTTCGTGAAGTCCCGGATCAGCTGATCGAGCATCTTCTCCGGGTCCTCCGCGCCGTCGATGAGCGCGTTGACGTTGGCTCGGACCAGCTGGCCGATCCGCCCGAGGATCGATGTCTGTGCCATGCGGTGCCGCTCCTTCCCCTACCGACCGATCGAACGCGTCACGGCGCGCGTCCTGCGCGTCCGCACTCTTCTGGTCACCAGCTGCCCCCGCCGCCGAAGCCGCCTCCACCGCCGAAGCCGCCTCCACCGCCGAAGCCGCCGAACCCACCACCCCCACCGAACCCACCGAAGCCGCCGCCGGGGCCACCCCAGCGCGACCCTCCCCAGCCGCCTCCGCGCCGGCCGCCGCCGAGCAGGCTCCCCAGGATGATCCCGCCGATGATCGCGCCCGTCGGATCCATGCCGCGGCGACCGCCCGGTCCCCCGCGACCGTCCCAGTTGTCGAACTCCGAGCTGGCGAGCCGGTAGGCGTCGTCGGCCAGACGCTGTGCCTGTTGCGCTTCCGAGAGAGCGGCGGCCGGGTCCGTGGCTGCCGCCGACTGTGCCTGCTCGAGGTGGCGCTGCGCCTCCGCAAGCCGGGTTCGGGCTTCGCGGCCCACTCCCTGGCGCCGGCTCTCGATGTAGTCGGCGGCATGGGTCACGCTCGCCTGCGCCGACACCAGCGCCGTCTGCAGCGCGGCCCGCTGGCGCGCGACCTGCTCCTCGGCCGCCCGCTCGCTCGCGAGCACCTGATCGGCGCCTGCGTGGGCGGCCTGGGCACTCTTCAGGGCCGCGAGCAGGTCCGGGGCGGGCGCGGCGATCGCCGCCTTCGCCGCCGCCAGCTGCGCCTCGGCGTCCGCGAGGCGGGTCTCCAGGGCCGGGTCGCCCGCGCGGTGCTGCAGCGCCTGGTGCGCCGCCGCGATGTCGGCCTGGGCCTCGCTGATCTCGGGATCGAGGTGCGCGCGGGCATCGGCGATCGAAGCCGACAGGTGGTCGATCGCGTCGAGGAGCGCGGCCGCCTGCGCCAGCGCGGCCTGTCCCGCGCGCGCCGCGTCGCGGGCGGTGTGCGGGTCCGGTGGTGTGGCGCCCAGCGCCGCCGAGCCGTGCGCGGCGGCAGTCGTGGCGAAGTCGATCCGCTTCCGCGCCTCCTCCAGGTTGCCCTTCACCGGAGCCCAGCCCAACTCCGCGTACGCCTGCAGCGTCTTCAGCGTCGCCTCGGCCGCAGGCAACCGGGCCCCGAGCGCCGTGGCCTGGGCCGGCAGCGATGCGAGGATCTCGGGCGCACGGCGCTCGAGATCGCGCAGCTCCTGGAACCGCTGCCGCTGTTCACTGATCAGAGTGCCGACGCGCCGTGCCCGCGTGACGATCTCGTTCAGCATCGCCTCGCGCGTGGGCGGGTCCTCCGGAACCGCGTCATCGAGCTGCTGGCGCACCACGAACGCCGCCTTCAGCTCCGCCTGTGCCTGCGACAGCGCCGTCCGGAACGGCTCCACATCCTCCACGCTGAACTCCGCCTCGGCGAACCCGAGGTCCTGTCCGGCGTCGCGCACCGCGTCGTCGGCCTGGATCAGCAGCTGGTTCGCCTGCCGGGCCAGCTGCCCGGTCCGCCGATCGCGCTCCTCGGCCGCCAGGTGCGCGGCGCGCCAGCGCCGGAGCCACGCGACGATCACGGCGGCGCCGAGGATCACCACGATCAGCCCGACGAACAGCACGAGGAGGCCACCGCCGGCGCCCGATGGAGCCGCGCCCTGCGACTGGCCGGGCACCGGCGTGGCGACCGGGACGATCCCGCCCTGGCCGCCGCCGGCCAGCGCCTGGCCGAGCCCGTTTGCGAATGCGACGATCCCGCCCGGGTAGTCGCCGGCCCGGAAGCGCGGCTCGAGCGTGCTGCTCAGCAGCGAATCGACGTCGCCGGCGGTGAGCGAGCCGAGCGCCCCGTCCTGGTAGTAGCCGTACCGGCGGTCGTTGACGGCCACCAGCAGCACCATGTCGTTGCCGCCCAGGCCGTTTTGCATGTACGTGTCCTGGGCAAGCTGCTGCGCCGTCTCGCCGCCGCTGGACGCGACGAACACCACGTAGAGCTGGATGTTGTGCTGGGTCAGCAGGCTGCCGAGCGCCGACTGGACCTGCGCGGTGCCGCCCCCCAGCGAGCCGGTCTCGTCGGTGACCTGGCCCTGCAGCTTCGGCACCGACTGCGCGGCGGCCGGGGCGGCGGCCAGGAACAGCAGCACGGCCCAGGCGAACCCGAGGAGCAGCGACAGGCGACGCGTGGTCCGGAGCATCGAGGTGGACATGCTACCCCTGCGAGGTCGGCGGCCATCGCTACCTCGCCGCCCTCTCTGCCGTTGGGCCGGCAGAAGGCATCCGACGGATGCTGCCGGGTGCCAGTCGCATCCGCCAGTGCCATTCGGCGGGCCGCACGGGGGACGGCGCGCGAGGCCAGCAGGACGGAACCACGGGCCGACCGCACTCGGTGCCGTTCGGCCCCCGCGGATCCGCTCGTCTGACCCGGGCACGCTGCCTCCCGCGGTGCAAGGGTAGGCCTGCGATGGACGGGCTCGATCTCGTCACGTCCGCGGCGATGCCGGGTGGCCTTCCGAACGGGCAGCCGACGTGAGCGGGCAATCGGCGAGCGGCACGCTGTTGACGGTGGACCGGCCGGGGCGCGAGATCGTCGATCCGGCGGAGGCGTGGGAGGTCACCGTCCCGTCCTCGGCCGTGTCGCGCATCGACCCGGCGGGCGAAGGCGCGCGGCTGTCGCGGCCGGCGTCAGAAGTCGAACTGCCGGCCGGCGTGCTCCGGATCCTGCGGTTCACCTGCGGGTCGCTCCCGCTGGAGCGGACGCTGCTGCTGGCCCCCTCCGCGCGCCCCATCGACCGGACCTGCCGCCGCTACGTGGCAACGCCGGTGCAGGTCCTCGGGTTCGGCGAGCGCGCGGCGGGGCTCTGGGTGGACTGGCGGAAGCGGGATCCCGCCGTCGTCATCCCGGTCGATCGGATCGGCAGCCTCGAGGAGGTCCGCGTCCTCCGTTACCGGCGGCTCTCCGTGCGGGCGGCGGATGCGCGGCTGTCGATCCGGTACCGCGCCGAGGGGCGCGACCTGCTGGACCCGCCGCTCCGGTGGCTGCGGCGGAAGACCGGCCGGGGCGCGCGCGGCGAGGTACCCCCGGCCGGGCTGCGCACGGTCGGGGGTATCGAGGTCCCCGCCCAATGGCAGGCCCTGGCCGACGACGTGGTGACAGACGCCGGCGAGGGAGGGGCGGCGATGGTGTTCGGCGCCGTGCCGCCGACCTCGGACGCCCAACCGGCACGCAGCGTGCTGGTCGCCATCACGGCCAGCGAGCTGGTGGTGATGGCCGATGCCGAAGGAGGCGCCTGCGGTCCGGCGGCGAGCCCCGAGCTGCTCGCCGTGCCCCGCCACGCGCTGCGGGAGGTCACGGCCGAGGACGACCGGCTCGTGATCCGCTCGGCGGGCGTGGATCGGGCGTTGCGGATCGGTGCGCGATTGGCGACCGCCGCGGCTGAACTGGTGGCATGCGCCGGGGCGGTGAAGGCGCCGGTCCACGCCGGCCACTGACGGGCTCCGGTGGGCCCGCGGACGGCGACACCCGGCGACGGCGCATGCAGGCCAGATGACCCGCATCCGATGGGCCGGGCGCCGGGTGCGAGTGCCCCGGGGCCCCGGAAGATCCGTGAGTTCCGTAGCCGTTGCACAATGTCGACCGGAGGTTGCCGTGTCCCCCACCGGTCCACAGTCTGTCCATGCCGCCGTGCTGCTGATGGCGTACGGCGGTCCCGAGCGCCTCGACCAGGTCGAGGCGTACTACACCGACATCCGCCGCGGCGTCCCGCCGACCCCCGAGCTGCTCGATGAGCTGCTCGGGCGCTACCGGGCCATCGGCGGCGGGTCCCCGCTGTCCGGGATCGTCGAGCGGCAACGGGCGGCCCTCCAGGTCGAGCTCGCCACGCGCGGCGTCGCCGTCCCCGTGTATGCCGGCATGCGCCACATCGAGCCGCGCATCGGCCGCACCGTCGAGCGCATGGCTGCGGACGGTGTCGAGCGGCTGGTGGCGATCGCGCTCGCCCCCCAGCGCTCGTCCAGCGCGGCTGGCTACCGCCTGGCCGTGGACCGGGCGATCGCCTCGCTCGGCGAGTCGGCTCCGCGCGCGACGGTCGTGGAGTCCTGGCACGATCAACCGCGCCTCGTCGACGCGCTCGCCGCGGCGACCGCGGAGGCGCTGGCCCGCGTGTCCGATCCGGCCGCGGCGCTCGTGATCTTCACCGCCCACAGCCTGCCGGCGCGCGTGGTCGCGGAGGGCGATCGCTACCCGGACGAGGTGGCCCACACCGCGGCCATGGTGGCCCGGCGCGTCGGGCTCGCGACGTACCTCGTGGCCTTCCAGAGCGCGGGTCGCACGGGCGAGGCATGGCTGGGCCCGGAGCTCCGCGACGAGATCCGTCGCGTCGCCGCCGAGGGCGTGGCGGAGGTGGTCGTGTGCCCGGTCGGCTTCGTCGCCGACCATCTCGAGGTCCTGTACGACATCGACATCGAAGCCCGGGCCGTGGCCCGGGCGGTGGGCGTGCGGCTCGAGCGGGCGCGCTCGATGAACGACGATCCCACGTTCATCGTCGGGCTCGCCGACGTCGCCGTCGACGCGCTCTCCCATCCCATCCCCCCGCCGTCGGCCGCCCGCTGAGCGCGTCGACCCCCAACCGAGGCCGTCATGGACACCCCGCACGCTCCGCACGCAACCGTCGCCGACCCGCACGCGCCCGGCGCGAGGCACGGGATCGCCACGCGCACGCACCCCCCGGCCGTGGGTGCCGTCCGTCCGGACGGGTACGTCTTCGGCCGGGCGCCCATGCTCGTCTACTGGGAGACCACGCTCGCGTGCGGGCTCGCGTGCCGTCACTGCCGGGCGACCGCGCAGCCTGACCGGGACCCCGGTGAGCTGACCACGGACGAGGGCCGGCGGCTGCTCGACGACGTCACCGCCTTCGGACGCCCGTACCCGCACGTGGTGTTCACCGGCGGTGACCCCCTCCGCCGCCCGGACCTCGAGGAGCTGGTGGAGGCCGCGACCGCGCGCGGCATCGGCGCGTCGCTCGCCCCCGCGGTCACCCCGGACATGACCCTGGCCCGGCTCGCGGGGCTGAAGGCGGCCGGGATCCAGACGATGTCGCTCAGCATCGACGGCTCGGACGCGGCTCGCCACGACGGCTTCCGAGGGGTGCCGGGCACCTTCGAGATGACCGAACGGGCGGCCGACTGGGCCCACCAGGTCGGCCTGCCCCTGCAGATCAACACCCTGGTGACCGACGAGACGCTGCCCGACCTGCCCGCGATCTACGCGCTGATGCGCCGGGTCGGGATCATCCGCTGGAGCCTCTTCTTCCTGATCGGGGTGGGCCGCGGGAGCGGCCTGCGGGAGATCTCGCCGGCGGAGTCGGAGCGGCTCAACCACTGGCTGTACGACCTCGCCCGGGAGGCCCCGTTCGCGATCAAGACGACGGAGGCCACCCACTACCGGCGCGTGGCGATCCGCCGGATGCACGCCGAGGGGCTCGACGATGCCGCCATCGCCGCGACGCCGGTCGGCCGGGGCTTCGGCGTTCGCGATGGGAACGGGATCATCTTCGTGGCCCACGACGGCGCCATCTCGCCGTCGGGCTTCCTGCCCCTCGCCGCGGGGAACGTGCGGACCGACCACCTGGCGACCGTGTACCGGACCCACCCCGTCTTCACCAGCCTGCGCGACGTCTCCACCTTCAAGGGGCGCTGCGGCCGGTGCTCCTACGTGTCGATCTGCGGGGGGTCGCGGGCGCGGGCCTTCGCCTGGACGGGCGACTACCTGGAGACCGACCCGCTCTGTCCCTACGTGCCGTCCGGCGACACCGCGCGCGACTGACGGGCCGGCGCCATGCGAGTGCTGGTGATCGGGGGCGGCATCACGGGGCTGGCGGCGGCACGAGCCCTGGCGCGGGCCGGGATCCCGGTCACGCTGGTCGAGGCGTCCGACCGGCTGGGCGGCAAGATCCGGACCGAGCGAGCGGACGGGTTCCTGGTCGAATCGGGGCCCGACTCGTTCGTCAGCTACCGGCCCGCGGCGCTGCAGCTCGTCCGTGAGCTCGGGCTGGCCGACTCGGTGGTGCGGCCCGTCGCTCCGCGGGTGGTACACATCCGCACCGGCGGCCGGTTCGTGCCGCTGCCGCAGGAGATGGGGCTCGTGCTCCCCACCCGCCTGCGTCCGTTCGTCACCACGTCCCTGTTCTCGCCGCTGCAGAAGCTCCGCATGGGGCTCGACCTGGTCCTGCCCCGGGACGGGCTGGCGCGCGACGTGGGGGTGGGCGTCCACCTCCGCCACCGCCTGGGCCCCGCGCTGGTGGATCGGCTCGCGGGCCCGC
This sequence comes from Chloroflexota bacterium, assembly GCA_021786265.1. The sequence continues at coordinate 20,300 of JAJYNP010000183.1, read as the reverse complement.
TCCTCGGCGGGGTCTACGGGACCTCGGTCGACGAGCTGAGCCTGCTCGCGGTGGTGCCACAGCTCCGCGACGCCGAGCGCGATCACCGCAGCCTCTTCCTCGCGAGCCTCGCCGCCGGCCGCGCGCGTCGGTCGGGTGGGGAATCGCCGTTCGTGACGCTGGCCGGCGGCACCGGGCAGCTGATCGACGCGCTGGTCGGCGCGCTCCGGCGGTCGCCCGATGTCGACCTTCGCCTGCGGACGCCGGTCACTCGCCTGGAGCGTCGGAGCGGTGCGGTCGATGTGCGCCTTGACACCGGCGAGACCCTCCGTCCCGACGCCATGATCCTGACGGTCCCGGGGCCGGAGGCGGCTCGCCTTCTCGACGGCGTGGCGCCGGCCGCAGCCGCGGGCATTCGGACGATCCCGCACGGAACCACCGCGGTGGTCTCGCTGGGCTACCGGGTGGAGCAGTTCCCGTCACCGCCGGTCGGGCACGGGTTCCTGGTGGCCGCCGGGGAGCCGCTATCGATCGACGCCTGCACCATCAGCTCGTCGAAGTGGCCGGACCGGGCACCGGACGGGATGGTCCTCGTCCGCGCGTTCATCGGCTCCCGCAGCGGCCGCGCGACCGGGATGCCGGACGAGGCGGTGGTGGCCGCCGCGATCCGCGACGTGGCCGCCGCGCTGGGCGCACGCGGTGACCCGGTGCTCGTGCGCCTCGCGAGGCTGGCGGGCCAGATGCCGCAGTACACGGTGGGGCACCTCGACCGGGTGGCGAAGATCTTCGCCGGCCTCGACGGCGTGCCGGGCCTGTTGCTGGCCGGCGCGCCGTACCGCGGGGTCGGCATCCCGGACTGCGTCGCGCAGGGCCAGGCGGCGGCGCAGGCGGCGGGCGAGCTGGTGGGAGGAACGCGCGCGTGAGCCGCCCGCTCTGCTCGGCGCGGGAGCTCGCCCAGCCCGTTCGTCGTCCGCGGGGCAGAATGGGCGCTACCGGCCGCCGGAGCGCGACGCATGAGTGGCCGGCCCCGGTGTGTTACCCACCGGGCCCCGATACGATCCAACGCGGAGGTTGGCCCATGCTGGTGTGCGTGCCCGTGACGGGCGACGGACAGATCGACCCGCGCTGGGGGCGTGCCGCCCGCGTCGCGATCGCCGACGTGGCGGACGGCGCCCTGGCAAGCTGGCGGGAGGTCGACGTCGCCTGGGACGACCTCCACGACCAGGGCACCGAGGGCGGGCACCACGCCCGGGTGGCCCGCTTCCTGCGGGAGCAGGGCGTCCAGACCGTCCTGGCACATCACATGGGCCCTGACATGCAGCGCATGCTCGAACGGATGGGGCTGTCCGTCCGCCTTGGCGTCAGCGGGGATGCGCGAGCGGCCGCCGTGGCGGCTGGTGTCGCCGAGGACTGAAGGGCGTCGCGTCCCTGCGCGCAGGGGGCTCCTCTGCGCCGCGGATGAGGGTCAGCCCCCGGCGAGCCAGTCCAGCAGGTTGGTCGTGAGGCGGCGGAACCCGGCAGGCACATCATGACTGGCGGCGAAGCCCGGCTCGAGGCCCCAGCCCCACCAGAACGTGCCGCTCGCGAAGACCCGCCCGCCGGACGGCAGCGCCCGCACGACCGCCTGCGCGGCGAGCGTGGCGCCCCCACGTGTGATGGTCATGGTGGAAGCGAAGAGATGGTCGCCCGGGAGGCTCGCGAGCCCGGCAAAGACTCGGTCCACCTCGCCGCCCGCGATGCGGCCGAGCGAGTCGCCGGGAGCGAACCCGGTGCCCGCCAGCAGCGCTACAGGCACATCCGGGGCAAGCCTGTACGCGTAGTACCCCGGCACCACCGAGCCGTACTGCACGCCGAAGAGCGCCTGCTCGGGCTCGTTGCCGGCCCGGTGGCCCACGCCGCAGGGCAGGCTGCGAAACGCGTTCGCATGGCGCGTGAAGCCGGCCGGGCACCGCGCCGCCACGCCCGGATCAAACAGGGCGTCCTTGTACAGCCCGATCGTGCGCGGGCCCGTCGGTGACGGGTCGGACAGACTGACCTGCCAGTAGCCGGTGTCGGCGGCGAACATCCCGAGGCCCATGTCGCCCTTCCGGAGCACGTGCTGGTCGAGCCAGTCGCGCAGGGGCGCACCCCAGTACTCGCCGTGGCCGCTGAAGAGCACGGCGCGGGGCAGGGGCTGGTCCACCGGGTGGGTCGAGAGGTCGTAGTCGGTGGTGTAGGTCACGTCCTGCCCCGTGCGCTCGAGCCATGCGATGAACGGGGCCTCCATCATGAAGGTCTCGCCGGTCCCGGCCTGATCGGCGAAGGGCCGGTCCAGGCTCACCGCGAAGGCTTCGTGGACACCGGGCACCGGGTCGCCGACCCCTGTCCAGTAGAGACTGCTGCCGCCCCAGCGGTTGTACGCCGCGTAGTCGAGCGTGTTGCTGACGAACAGGAACCGGCTCGCGCGGGTCGAGCGGATGACGAACGGCGCGTAACTCTGCGTGCCGCCGATGCCGCTGACCTTGGCCAGGTACACGCCACTCGGCCAGCTCGCGGGGATCGGCTGGCTGTACGTGGCGCGCCAGCCCGCACGAACCATCTTCGTGACCGGGTCCACGACCGGGCCGCCCTGCCGGACCCCCGGCTGCACCGTGGAGTCGCCCATCGCCTGCACGGTGGCCCCCAGGCGGTAGATGTCCACCGTGTATCCGGCGGCGTCCGTGCTCACCGCCAGGCGGAGGGTGCCACCCGGCAGGTAGGACGGCGCGTCCGCGTACGCCTCGGTCGGGTGATCGGCCGTCGAGGGGTGCTGGATCTGCCAGCGCGCGTCGCCCAGGAACGTCACCGTGGGCCGGTGGCCGATCATGCTGGCGTCCTCGGTCTCGCCCGGTTGGTCGGCGATATCGCCGCTGCCGGCTCCTGCGGCCACGGTGCCGGGCGACGGCGCCAGGGATGGCGGCGCCAGGGGCGAGGCCACGACCGGCGGGCGGGCGGTGGCAGTCGATCCGGTCGCCGCGCCACCGCCGCAGGCCGCCAGGACGAGCACGACGATGCCGGCCAACGCGACTCGTCGCGTGTGTGTGGCGTGCTTCATGTCCCGGGCACCGCCCCGACCGGCAGCGGGTCCAGGCCGTCGGGCGTGGAGAGGTACCCGGTGCCCGAGCCGGCCACGTCGGTCCGACCGTACTGCCAGAGGATATGTCCGCTCCGCGGGTCGAGGAGCAGGACGCGGTGGCGGAAGTCGTCGTTGAGCACGATCTTGCCGTCGGCGAGTGGGATCGCGAGGCTCGGGTGGTCGAGCCGTCCGGACCCCGAGCGCGGGCCGTAGCGCCACAGCAGGCGTCCCGTCGGCGTGACCGCGACGACCGCGCCCGGGTTCGCGTAGTCACTCACCACCACGTTGCCGTGCGTATCGAGCTGCGCGTCCGAGGGATAGACGGTGGGCACGTGGATGTTGAAGACGACGCGTCCGGCCTCATCGAGGCGCACCACCCGGGAGCCGCCGATCTCGGTGATGAGCAGCCCGCCATCGGGCAGCGGGGTGTCCCCGTTGGGCGCGTAGTACGTGCGCGGCGGGTGGTTGACGCACACCCCGGTGCGGCCCCACTGGCGGACAATCCGCTTGTCGGGTGCCACCTCGATGACCCGGCAGTTGCGGATGTCGGCGATGACCACATCGCCGTTGGCGAGTGGGTAGGCGTCGTCCGGGGTGTTGAGGTAGCCCGGCGCAGACCCTGCCCGATCGTAGTGGCCGTACTCCCAGACCACCTTGCGGGTGGCGATGTCGATCCGGACCACCACGTGCCGGTCCTCCTCGTTCGCCGTGATCGTGCGGGCGTCGGGGGAGATGAAGGCATCGTCGGCGCTGAACCCCTGGCCTGCCGGGAGGCTCCCCGCCACCGGAAAGCGCCAAACGATGCGCCTGGCGTTGTTCACCACGATGAGCCGCCCGTTGCCCTCGTCGGCGATCAGCAGCCCGCCGGGGAAGGGTCCCGCGGGGGTGGGTGACGGCGTGGGACTGGGAAGCGCAGCGCTCGAACCGGCAGCCGGGCCCGACGTGGCGGCGGAGGTGCCGGTCGCCCCGAGCGGAGCGGAGGAAAGGCTGGCTGACGGAGTGGATCCCGGCGCGGCCGTCGGGCTCGGCACGCCGCCGCAGGCGGCAAGGACCAGCGCGGCGAGCAGCGGGGTCAGCGCGCGGCGCACCAGGCGGCCGGGGCAGGGTGCGAACCTCATGTCGGCCCTCACTGGTTGGCGTTCCCACCGGGGGTGGCTGCTCTCTGACTGGAGTCCGGGAGCTCCCGCCCTCTGGACCGCGCGGTTGCTCGACCCACACGCGCCGGGATGACTCTGGCAGTCCGGACATGAAGGGCCGGTGAATCCAGCGCGGGGGACGCCGGCCCAAACGTGGGGTGGGGCCACCGGTCGTGCCACCGATGACCCCACCGTGCTGCTGGGCCGTCACACCGACGGCCTACCGGGAGCGAGCCGTCACTGCTCGCCCTGGAACTGGTAGTCGACGTTGCTGCCGGCCGCGTCGGCGTGCCCGCCCGGCCCATCGGTCTCGGTGCCGGCCGCCTCAGTGGCCGAACCCGCCGCCTCAGTGGCCGAGTCCGCGGCCTCGGCCGCGGACTCGGGTGCCTCGGCCCCGGCCACCTCGGCTGCCGTGCCGGCCGCATCCGGAGCGGTCTGGTCGCCTTGCTGGACATCGACCTGCTGGCCGGTGGCGGTCGACCCGCCGGTTGCCGGCTGGGCCGCGACGACCGGTGTCTGGGCGATGGACTGGGTCGGGGTGGGGAAGTTGGCGAAGGCAACCCCTGCCCCACTCAGGAGAAGCACGGCCATTGCGCCGATGGCAGCGCCGCGCAGACGTGCGAGCATCATGGTGATGGCTCCTGTTCGAGGATCAAGCTTGCTGCCTGATCGCTGCGACCAGACTGCCTGGCGCGGCATGAGGCGACCGTGAATCCCGACCTCCCCAGGATTCATCGAACGTTCATCCGACCCCGCCACAATGGGAGCCCGATGGATCGCACCAGCACCACCAGCCACCGGCCGCTGGCGTCGTGACCAGGGGCCGCCGTTGAAGCTCCTGCTCCTCGAGGACGACGTGCGGCTGAGCGGCCTGCTGCAGCGCGGACTGCGGGGCGACAGCCACGCCGTGGACGCCGCCGCGACGATCGAGGACGCCCGCTGGCACACCACCGAGGGCACCTACGACGCTCTCATCCTGGACGTGATGCTCCCCGACGGCGACGGGTTCGCGTTCTGTGCCGAGCTGCGCGCCGCCGGCAACTGGACCCCCGTCCTGATGCTGACCGCGCGCGACGCGGTCGAGGACCGGGTGCGGGGGCTGGACGTGGGGGCCGACGACTACCTGGTGAAGCCGTTTGCGTTCGTCGAGCTGCTGGCACGGCTGCGGGCCCTGGCTCGGCGCGGGCCAAACGAACGGCCCACCGTGCTGACCGTGGGCGCGCTCGCGCTCGACCCGGCCGCGCACCGCGTGACGGTTGCGGGGAGCGACGTGCCGCTCTCGTCGCGCCAGTTCGCCCTCCTTGAGTTCCTCATGCACCACCCGGACGAGGTCGTCTCCCGCACCACGATCATCGAGCGGGTCTGGGACTGGGCCTACGAGGGGACGTCGAACATCGTCGATGTCTACATCCGCGCGGTTCGCCTGCGACTCCGGGGGCACCCGCAGAGCCCCGTGCTGGACACCGTCCGGGGGGTCGGGTACGTGCTCCGTACGCCGCCAGCGAAACAGCCGCTCATGGCGAAGCCGCCGCGGTCGACGCCCGCGCCGCCGGCCTCCCGATCCGGGCACGGAACGGCGTGACCATCCGCACCCGCCTGACCCTCAGCTATGCGGGCGCGATCGGGATCACCCTGGCGCTGGCCGGGTTGGCCGTCTGGTGGCAGCTCGGCGCGATGCTACGGGCCTCGCTCGACCAGACGCTCCAGACCCGCGCGGCCGACGTGGCGACTTCGCTCGAGAACGCGGGCCAGGTCGGGCTCCAGGAGGGCAACGCGACGGCGCCCGGCGTCTTCACCGTGATCGTCGACGGGACCGGGCGCCTGGTGGATGCCACCACCGACGCGCCTGCCGGGCTCCCGATGCCGGTGGCCGGCGCAGCTCGCGAAGTCCGGCAGGGCGGCGTCACCTACCTGCTGCGCGCCGTGAGCGCTCAGGGCGGGGGCATGGTGGTGGCCGGCAGCAGCCTGGCGCCGATCGAGCGCGCGCAGGCGAGCCTGGCGGTGGTGCTGGTCGTCGTGGGGCTGGGCGCCGGCCTGCTCTCGCTGCTGGGTGGCTGGTGGCTGGCGGGTCGAGTGCTCCGGCCGGTCGCGGAGATCACGCTGGAAGCGGCGGCGATCGGGGCGGCCGATCTCGACCGGCGGCTTCCGGAGCCCGCGACCAACGACGAGCTCGGGCGGCTCGCCCGCACCCTCAACCGCATGCTCGATCGCCTCGAGCGCGGCCTCCGCCAGCAGCGCACGTTCGTTGCGGCGGCATCGCATGACCTGCGCGGTCCGCTGGCCGCGCTCCAGGCGGAACTGGAGCTGGCCGACCGCCCGGGCGCGGACGCCGCGACGCTGCGGGGCGCGATCGTCGCCGCTCATGCCGACACGGTCCGGCTCGGCGACTTCGCCACGGCCCTGCTCGAGCTCTCGACGGCGGAGGCCGACGGGCGGGCGCTCGTGCGCCGCCCGGTACGGGTCGACGAGCTCGTGGAGTCGGTCGTGGCGCGCACGGGGGCCATCGCCGCGCAGCGCCAGGTGGCCGTCGTCCAGCGCGCGTGCGACCGGGAGGTCGAGGTCGACCGCGTGCGGATCGAGCAGACGATCAGCAACCTGCTCACGAACGCCATCCTCTACAGCCCCGTGGGATCGCAGGTGGACCTCCTGGCCGAGGTCGATGACGCCGCTTCGGACCGGGCGCCGGCCGGCTCTCGCGGCGAGCTCGACCCGGCACAGGGTCCCGCGCTGGTCGTCGAGATGCTCGACCGCGGCCCGGGCCTCCCGGACGCCGTGCGCGAGCATCTCTTCGAGCCGTTCCGGCGCGGCCCGAACGCAACCGGACCAGGCTTCGGGCTGGGCCTCGCGACGGCCGCCGCCGGGGTCCGGGCCCACCGCGGCACGATCGGCGCCGAGCCGCGGGAGGGCGGCGGCACGCGGTTCTGGCTCCGAGTGCCGGCCGCTGTCGTCGACAGCGAGGGCTGAGGCTCAGCCTTCGAACGCGCTCGCAGGCGCGCCGGCACGTCGCGTCGTTGCTTGCCCGGAGCGCGTCCGGCTCAGCGATTCGCGGCCGGCGCCCCGAACACTCCTGACGGACAGGAGACCCCCGTGCCCTCTGCTATACATCGCCTGTCCGGGTTCTTCGCCAGGTACTGCTGGTGGTAGTCCTCGGCGAAATAGAAGTCGGGCGCGTCGCGGATCTCGGTGGTGATCGGGCCGTAGCCGGCGGCGGCAAGCTCGCGCGCGAACGCGCCGGCCGACGCCTCGGCCTCGCGGCGCTGCGCCTCCGAGTGTGTGTAGATCGCCGAACGGTACTGCGTGCCCACGTCGTTGCCCTGGCGGCTGCCCTGCGTCGGGTCGTGGTTCTCCCAGAACAGCCGCAGCAGGTCGGCGTACGAGAGTGCGGTCGGGTCGAAGACGACCCGCACGACCTCGGCGTGTCCCGTGAGGCCGGTGCACACCTCGCGATAGGTGGGGTTCGGCGTGAAGCCGCCCGCGTACCCCACGGCCGTCACCAGGACGCCCGGCGTCCGCCAGAAGAGCCGCTCGGCGCCCCAGAAGCAGCCCATGCCGAACGTGGCGAACTCGCTCCCGGCGGGATACGGCGCCTGGAGCCGCGCTCCGTTGACGAAATGGACGCCGGGGACCGGCAGGGGGTCGGGGCGGCCGGGCAGAGCCTCCGAGGGGGATGGCAAGCGGAGCTTCCGTGGATCGGCGAAGAGCATGACAGGGGGTCTCGCTACGGTGGGGCCTTCACTGTAGCCCAGCACCGCCGGGGGCGCGCACGGAACGGTTCCGCCGGATGTCAACGCGGCACCGCAGGCCAGTGCGGCACCGGTTGGTAAATGGGACCTGCGTGCCGCAGAAGGCGGCAGGATCGCGCACATGGCGCAGGCCGCCATCGTCGCGCTGCCGCACGCGGAAGCCCGCCGACCCGCCGTCAGCCGACAGGCATAGATCGGCGTGCCTCAGCGCTTGACTCTGAAATCAGAAGTCTGTATGCTGCCCACATGTTGATGGAGCGACGTGTCACAATCGGACAACGCGGCGCGCTCGTCATTCCGCGCGCCGTCCGCGAGCACGCCACCTTCGTCGAGGGCCAGGAAGTGCACCTCATCGAGGCGACGCCGCGGACGCTCGTCCTGACTGTCGAACCCGACCCCGCGCCGATCGTCGCGGCCGTCGCCGCGATGACGACCCAGCAGCCGCGCTTCCCGAAGATCGCGGCACGCCTTGCCGCAGGGCGACTCGACCGGCCGACAGGCCGTCGCCAGCAGACCGCCGACTTCGAAGCCCTGGCGATGGATGGTGCGGCCGCCGCACGGCGCGGAGCGGTCCCATCGCAGGCGCGGCCCGACACCGGTCGGCGCGCGGTTGACCTGCCCGCCGGACGGTGAGTTGGTTCGACGAGCCGAGCCTCTACTATCGAGCCGACCGTCCCCTCGATTGGTCGCTGGGCGATCTCGTCGTCACGCCGCACGCCGTTCTCTGGGCGGGCGAAGCCGACGACCCGTTGGCGACGTCGCCGCGCTTCGGCGAGCGCGTGCGGCGGGCGCTGTGGCGGCCCGGGCCCGAGGCCGTCGCGGTCGTTGCCGAGGCAGGCTGGGACGTCGGGATGATCGTCCTCGACGACTGCGCCCTGGATCGCGAGTTCAACCGGGAGGTGAACCGTCGCGAGCGAGTGCTGCGGGCGGACGGGCTCGACCAAGTGGAGGCACGCACGCGGGCGGAAGCCGAGACGCGGGAGCTCAATAACCTCGACCCGACACTCGTCGTGGCGCGGGTTCGTCCATTTACCGACTTCGAGGCGGGGCGACATGATGCGATCCGGCGCGCCGAAACGTTCGGCTACTTTCCCGTGCCTGGCACCGAGGACATCGACGACGGAGTCGCCGACTTCAGCCTCCTCACAACCGTCGACCGACGCGCACTCATCGGGCGCGTCGCCTCGCTGTCGGAGATGACGCGCAACGCGCTTCGTTCGAAGCTGGCCGAGTTCACCGCGCTCCGATCTCGCTTGACCGAGGCTGCCATCGAGTCCGCTGTCGGACGCCTGATCACCGGCGCCGAGGCCTACCACGAGCGCCACGGGAAACGTGAGACGCTGGTCGTCAGTCTCGAGCTGGACCACGGCGCTGAGGTGCTTGTCCTGAACGGCAGGTAGCTATCTGGCGCCTACTCGCCAGGTAGGCCCCGTCGCGCAAGAGTCTCACACCCTGCAGGCGGCGGGTGCCCTCTCGGCGCAACGATCGTATGCCCCGCCGGCGCCGACGCAGTTGGGCATTTACCAACCGGCTATGCCGCACCGGACCGCAGGGTCGGCGGCGCGATCGGCGGCGCGGGCCCATGCCTCGTACGCGCGGACGTATCGGCGCCGCACGCCCCGTGCCGCGTCCAGGGTCCGGGCCGGAGCCGCCCGCCGGAGCGCATCGGCCGGCGAGGCGAACGTCCCGGAGGCGATCCCCGCGATCAGCGCGGCTCCGAACGCGGTGGCCTCCCCGGCCTCGGCGACCGCCAGTGGCCACCGACCGACCGCCGCCTTGATCTCCAGCCACCGTGGGTTGCGTGTGCCGCCACCGATGACACGCAGTCGCCGCACCCGCACCCCGGCCGCGGTCTCGAGCGCCTCGAGCATCCAGCGCGCGGCGAACGCGGTCCCCTCGAGAACGGCGACACCGATGTCGGCGAGACCGTGTTCCGGACGGAGACCCAGCACGTCGAGGGTCGCCCCCGGGTCGGGGTGCGGGGCGGAACGGCCACGCGGGTACGGCAGGACGACCAGGCCGGTCGGCCCCGGCGGGACCGACGCGATCAGCCGCATGAACGCCGCGTAGGGATCGGCTCCGTCGGCCTCCGTCCCCCCGAGCAACCGCTCCACGAACCAGTCGACCGTGCCGCCCGACTGCTGGAGCCCCGCCAGCACGTACCAGCGATCGTCGAGCACGTGGCAGCCGGTCGAGAGCCCGGCCAGGCGGAGCGAGTCGTCCAGGCGCGGACGCTCCGTCACGACGAGGACGGGTTCCGCGCTGCCCATCGAGTCCAGCGCCTGCCCTGGCCACGCCACCCCCGCACCGAAGGCGCCCACCGCGTGGTCGTGGCCGGCGACGCACACCGGCAATCCCGGGTCGAGGCCGGCGCGCCGCGCCACCTCCGGCCGCAGGCCCCCGGCCGCGTGGGCGAACGGCAGGATCGGGGCCACCTGGTCGATCGTCAGCCCGGCCAGCGCGAGCAAGTCCGCATCCCACCGTCGGGACGAGACGTCGAACGCCAGCGTCCGACAGGCCAGCGAGCCGTTCGTCGCCAGGGCCCCGCTCAGGTGGTGGACCGCGAGCTCGGCGACGCCCGCCCACGCGCGCATGCGGCGGATCGACGCGGGGCGGTGCCGGCCCAGCCAGAGGAGCTTGGCGAGCGTGTACTTGGCGTCGGCGCGCAGGCCGGTGATCGCGTGCAGCCGCTCCGGCCCGACCCACGACGCAAGCGCCGCCGCCTCCGCGGACGGACGCGCGTCGAACCAGGCGATGATGTCCCCGACGGGGCGGCCTGACCGATCGAGCGGCACGCCGGCCTCCGACATGCTCGCGATCCCGATGCCGGCGATTCGCCGTCCGGCAGCCGCGGAGGCGCACCCGGCCAGCAGCGTTTCGACCGTCGCCAGGAGTTCCGGCACGGGGTGCACCGCGCCGCCGCCCGGCAGGCGGCGCGTGGCCGTGGGCCGCCGCGCGACGTGGATCACCTGCCCCTCCCGGGTCACGAGTGCCGCCTTGCAGCGGCCCGTCCCCAGGTCGAGGCCGACCAGGAGCGGCGACGCGTCCAGCTCGTGCACCGGGCCATGATGCTCGCCGGGCTCAACCGTCCGGGAACCCACTAAGCTCTGCGCGTGATGCAGGTCGGGGCGGACGCCCCCTGGAACGGTCAGCGGCGCCGGCTCGCGTGGCTTGCGATCGCGGCCCTGGTGGTCCTGTGGCTCGCGCGCGACGTCCTGCCCCCCTTCGTGATCGCGGCGGTCATCGCGTACGCCTTCAGCCCGCTCGTTGGCGCGATCGAGGTCCGCACCCGCCTCCCGCGCGTGCTGGTGGTGGTGGCGCTGTACGTGATCGCGCTCGCCGCGATCGTCGTAGCGGCGTGGCTCGTTTCCGGCCAGCTCATCAGCGAGCTCGAGGAACTCGCGACCGGCGGGGCCACCGCGCTCGCGGAGGCGCTGCGGGCGATACTCGGCCATGACGCGATCCAGGTCGGGACGCACCGCATCACGGTGGACGAGATCGCGCGCCAGCTGAACGGAGCCATCGGCCAGGCGCTGGCGACGCCAGGTGGGGCGCTGCACATGGCGGAGCTGGTCGGGGACGTGGCCGCGCAGACCGTCCTGGTGGTGATCGTCTCCTTCTACCTGCTGCTGGACGGGGGGCGCTTCTGGGCGTTCGCGCTGCGGTTCTTCGGAGCGGACCAGCGCGACCGCGCCGCCGGGATCGCGGGCCGCATCCACGCGGTCCTGGGCCACTGGCTGCGGGGACAGTTCCTGCTGATCCTGCTCGTCGCGCTGGTGCTGTACCTGGCACTGGGCCCGGTCCTGCACCTCCCGTACGCGCTCGCCCTGTCGATGCTGAGCGGGATCCTCGAGATCGTCCCGCTGCTCGGGCCGATCGTCGCGGCCGCGATCGCCGGTACCGTCGCCTATTCGCGCGGCGGGACCGAGCTGGCGCTGGTGGTCCTGGGCGTCTACCTGGTGGTCCGCGAGGTCGAGGACCAGCTGGTGATGCCGGTGGTGATCGGACGGGCCGTCCACCTGCACCCGGTGGTCACCATCTTCGCGGTGCTCGTGGGACTGTCGGCCTGGGGCGTGCTGGGCGGCCTGCTCGCGGTCCCGATCGCCGCCGCGCTGAACGTCACGCTCGCCGAGCTCTACCCGGAGGCCCCGGTTCGCCGGGTTGAGAGCCCGGGCCCCGGCGCGGCACCCGCGGAGCCGCCGTCAATCGAGCCGCCTGTCGAGTAGCGAGCGGCACGGCGGCCCGTGCTGGGGATCGCAGATCGCGTTCGGGCGAGGCCGGGAGGCGGATGACGTTCGCTGTCGCGCGACTCGAGATGCGGTAGGCTCCCCGGAACATGCCCGTCCGATCGATCCAGCCGGATCCAGCCCCGCGCGGATCCGGTGACGCGCACCCGGGCGACACCGGGACACGTCCGGACCCCGCCGTTCCGGTCCACGGGGCGACCCGTACCGACCCGGCGCCGCCGCTGCGCGAGCGGCTCGCACGGCTCGTGCCGGGCATCCACGTGCGCGTGCCGCTCGGCCGCGTGGCATTGATCCGCCTGTATGGCCCGATCGTGGGCGCTGGGCGGAGCGCGAGCCTGGTCGAGCTCGCGGCGCGGCTCCGTGATTCGCGTCGGGTTCCGGCGGTCGTCCTCGACATCGACTCGCCCGGTGGCTCCGCCTCCGCGTCCGACGACCTGTTCCTTGCCTTCGAGCGCCTCGCCCGGGCCAAGCCGCTGGTCGCCGCGATCCGGGGCACAGGCGCCTCGGGCGCCTACCTCGCCGCCCTCCCCGCGCGGCGCATCCTGGCGAACCCCACCGCGATCGTCGGCTCGATCGGCGTCATCTCCGCCGGGCCACGCGTGTCGCGCCTGCTGGACCGGGCCGGCGTGAGCGTGACGGTCCGGAAGGCGGGGCGTCTGAAAGACATGGGCGCGCCATGGCGCGACGAGTCGGAGGAGGAGCGCGCCAAGGAGCAGGAGCTGGTGGACGCCATCTACGAGGCGTTCGTCCAGCGCGTCGCCACCGCCCGGCACGTATCGGTAGAGCGGGTCCGCGAGCTGGCGACCGGTGAGGTGTGGCTCGGCCGGCGCGCGCTGGAGCTCGGCCTCGTCGACGAGATCGGCGACCTCGAGCGGGCCGTCGAGGTGGCGGCCGAGCTGGCGGGCGTGCCGGCAAAGGCGTCGCGCGTCCGCTTGCGCCAGCCGCTGCTCGGCCGGCTCATGGACCGCGTGGTGGGCCGGGCCACGGTCGCCCTCGCGGACGAGATCGAGGCGCGCCTGACCGACCGATACCGGGGCCTGTAGCCGCCGGTCGGGCCGGTCAGACTGCGACGGCCCACCGGAACGCGCCAGGCCTCGCCGCCGGGGCCGGTGCCCGCGCGCCGAGCAGGGTGCCGCGTTTTCGGGCACAGTACCGGTGACAGCAGGCAACGCCGATCGGCATTCCTCCGCGTCCAGGAGCCGTTCGGGCACGGAGTTCCTTTTTCATGCGCCAACGTCTCGCTCCCTCACGGCGCGCCGCCGTGGCGGCCATGCTCATCGGCGCCCTCGGGCTGCCGACGTTCGCGGTGGCGTTTCCGCCATCCACCGGGCAGGTGTCCGCCGCCGTCCTTCCGCCGGCACCCACCACGTGGGGTGTCCACGCCTACAGCCCCGCCGCCGAGCAGCTGCTCGTCACCCTCACCAACGACGCCCGTGCCTCGACAGGGCTGCCGCCGCTCGCGATGGATGCGCGCCTCGCCTCGCTCGCACGCTGGCGCAGCCGCGACATGGCGCAGCGCGGGTACTTCGGCCACCAGATACCGCCGGCGAACACGACCGTCTTCGACGTGATGCGCGCGACGGGGATCAGGTTCTCCTATGTGGCGGAGAACATCGGCTGGACCAGTGCCCCGGCGGGTGCCGCGACCACCATGATGGAGCACGTCTTCCTGGCTTCGCCGGAGCACCTCGCGAACATCCTCGGGGCGCACTACGACGCGATCGGGGTCGGGGCATACCGGAGCTCCGAGGGCCGGGATTACTTCACCGTCCTGTTCATGGACGGCCCGGTCGCGATCAGCCTTCCGCCCGTCGCCGCGGCGGGCCACGTCGCTCGCCGGATCGTGGCCGGCACGCGGGTCACCGCATGGGCGACCGTTACCGGCGGCGCCTACCCCTACCGGATGGGCTGGTACGTGGACGCCAGGCGGATCGGCAGCGGCCCTCGGGTCTCGTTTGCGTCATGGAGCGTCGGTGCCCATGTGCTGCGCCTCGTCGTCGTGGACGCGATCGGCGTCGTCGTGCGGCGTTCCTGGCCGATCACGATCGTGGCCCCCTGATTCCGCCGACGCGGCGGCCGGATGCGCGCTCGGAGCCGCCGGGCAGTGCATCGAGAGTCGCGCCCGGCGTCGCGGGGTCAGTACACCTGGGGGACGAACGTCTGGTCGCTCATCGGGGGCCGGACGTAGCCGGTGTCCGGCTGGCGCGGCGGGAGCACGATCGGCTCGGGCGTCAGGTCCTCGTACTGCACCATCGAGAGCAGGTGGTGGATGCAGTTGAGCCGGGCACGGCGCTTGTCATCGGACGGCACGACCCACCAGGGCGACTGCTTGATGTCCGTGTACGCGAACATCTCGTCCTTGGCCCTCGAGTACTCCACCCATCGAGCCCGCGACTCCAGATCCATGGGGCTGAGCTTCCAGCGCTTCGTCGGGTCGGCGATGCGGTCCTGGAACCGCCGCTCCTGCTCCTCGTCACTGACCGAGAACCAGTACTTGACCAGGGTGATGCCGGACCGGATCAGCATCCGCTCGAACTCGGGGCACGAACGCAGGAACTCGCGGTACTCCTCCTCGGTGCAGAAGCCCATCACGCGCTCGACACCCGCGCGGTTGTACCAGCTCCGATCGAACAGCACGATCTCGCCCGCCGCCGGCAGGTGGGCCACGTAGCGCTGGAAGTACCACTGCGTGCGCTCCCGCTCGGTGGGCGCGGCGAGGGCCGCCACGCGCGCGTATCGGGGGTTCAGCGGCTGGGTGATCCGCTGGATCACGCCGCCCTTCCCGGCCGCATCGCGCCCCTCGAAGATGACCACGACCATCCGGCCCTGCGCGCGGATCCATTCCTGGAGCTTGACCAGCTCGACCTGCAGCCTGGCGAGCTCGCTCTCGTAACTCCTGCGGTCGAGCAGCACGGGCCCTTCGTGGGTCTCGCCGACCTCAGCGGAGCCGGGCGAGGGCGGACCGGACGCGCTCTCCGACACCGACTCGCCACGCCCGTGGTGATCACGCCGACCCTGGTCCTTCGGCATGCCGGTTCTCCCGTCGCGCTACGACCGGCCGAGGTCGCGCGGTCGCGCCGATCGTACGCCAGCACCATCTCCGCGCGTGCGGCCACGAACCCCGGCCCGCACGTGCCCCGGCCCGGCGACCGCGTCGCGCAGACGGTCGTCTCGACCACGAACCCCGGCCCGCACGTGCCCCGGCCCGGCCACCGCGGGACCGCCTCCATGACAAGGATGCGCCGGTCGCGTAGGGTGGGTAGCCGTGATCGGGCCGTGGGCAGCCCCGCCACCGGCCGACGGCCGGTGGCCGCATCAGCAGCGCGAGGTGAACGGGTGGCGGACGTGACCAGGCGGACGGCGGGCGCCGTGGATCTCCTGCGGGTCGTGGGACTCCTGGCCGATGGGCCGGTCCGCTGGGGGTCGCCCGTCCGCAGCGTGCGCCCGGGTGTGTATCTCGTCGAGCTGCCGGCGCCGCTCCCGGGGGCACCCGTGGATCTCTCCCCTGTCGGCACCTGGATCGAGCGCGTCCCGACGCTGGAGCTGGACGGGCACCGGCCGGCGGGCAAGGAACTGGCCCAGCGGCTGGCATCGTTCTGGCTCTCCGACCAGGTCGTGCTGTACGTCGGGTCGACCGCCGAGGCGATCGGCCGCCGCGTCGACGAGCTGGTGCGGACACCGCTTGGCGACCCCGCACCGCATGCCGGCGGCGGCTGGCTCAAGACGCTCCGCGGCCTGAACCAGGCCCGCGTCTGGTGGGCGGAGACCGACGCGCCGGAGGAATACGAGGACGCGATCCTCGCCGCGTTCGCGCAGGCCGTCGACCCGGCCGCGGTTGCGGCCCTGCACGACCCGACGGTCGTGGTGCCGTTCGCCAACATGGCGACGCCCACCGGCCTGCCCAAGGACCACGGCATCACCGGCGACCTGCTCGAGGCGCCGGTCACCACGCCGCGCATCGAGCCGCGCCGCGTGGTGACCCTCCCACCGGGCAACGCGGTCTCGAGCGAGCTCGCGATGGCGCCCAGGGGCCGTGCCACGGGCGGCACGAGCCGAGGGCCTGGGACCGCGGAGACCCCGGCCGCCGGCGCCCGGGCCGGGGGTCGAACGGGCACACCGTCGCCGGCAGCGAACCGGCCACGGCACGCCCCCGCCCCGTCATCATCTGTCGAGCCGCGGCGCCGGGGTTCCCCATCTCCGTCGGCCGCACAGCGGCGTGCCGCCGCCCCGCCTCCGCCGTCCCGGCAGCTCGGGCCGGTCCACGTCACGGCCGACGGCCTCGCGCGCCTGCGGGAGGAGCTCGACGATCTCGTCCGCGTGCGGCGTCCCGAGATCATCGCCCGCGTCCGCGCGGCGCGTGAGCTGGGCGACCTGAGCGAGAACGCCGACTACGAGTCCGCGCGCAAGGAGCAGTCGTTCGCCGAGGGCCGCATCGCCCAGCTCGAGGCGATGATCCGCCACGCCACCATCATCCAGGCGCCGTCGGGCGGTGACGAGGTGGTGCTGGGCTCGACCGTGGTCGTCGAGTCGCCCGATGGCGAGGAGACCTACACGATCGTCGGGTCGAGCGAGGCCCGGCCTGCCGACGGCCGCATCTCGAACACGTCCCCGATCGGCATCGCCCTGCTCGGCCGCCGCGCCGGGGACGACGTGGTGGTGCGCGCGCCGGTCGGCGATCTGCACTACCGGATCGTCGAGCTGCGGTGAGCCGGCACCGCAGAACCTCGCACCGCAACGGGAGAGGCCAACCATGACCCGGGTGCTGGTCCGTGACGGAGCGCTCGCCGACGGCCGGTCGCCGGAGCCGCGGCTCGGTGTCAGCGTCCTGGTCGAGGACGGCGTGATCCGCTGGATCCGTCCCACCGATGCGGAGGAGGACCCGGGGCCGGCGGACGGCCTCCAGGTCATCGACGCGAGCGGCAGCGCGATCGTCCCCGGCATGGTCGACTCCCACAGCCACCTCACGATGCCCGGGGGCGCGCACTGGATCGACCGCGGCCTGGACCCGGCCGGCACGCTCCTCGCGGTGGCCGAGCAGAATGCGCGGCTGCTGACGCAGGCCGGTGTCCGGTGGGCCCGCGACGTGGGCGCCCCGGTCGCGGTCGATCCCGTGGACGGCCGCCGCCGTGCGGCCAGCCTCGGGGTGCGCGATCGCTGGCGCGGCCGGCGGGGCTACCCCGAGATCCGGGCCGCCGGATCCTGGGTCGCGCGCGCCGGCACGCTCCCGGCCGGACTGGCCGTCGGTGCGCACGACGGCGACGAGCTCCTGGCGCTCGCTCTCGGGCAGCTGGACGACGGCGCTGACCTGGTAAAGCTCTACATGGACGGCCCGGATCCCGCGACGCCCCCGTGGTCGGCCGGCGAGGTACGGCGCGTGGTCCAGGCCGTGCGCGCGAGAGGCGCGCGGCGATCCTCGACCGGCTGGCGCAGTGCCGCGAGTCGATCCGCCTGGCGCACCGGGCCGGCGTGCCCATCGCCGCCGGCACCGACTTCGGCGGCGGCTCGGGCCGGGCGAACCACCTGGCGTGGGAAGTCGAGTCGCTGGTCGAGGCGGGGCTGGAGCCCTGGGAGGCGCTCGGGGCGGCAACGTGGCGCGGCGGCGAGCTCCTGGGCGTGCCCGATGCCGGCGTGATCCGCGAGGGCGGGCCGGGCGACCTGGCGCTCGTCCACGGCGACCCGCTGAGCGATCCCAGCGCGCTCTGGCGGGTCTGGTGGGCCTCCTGGGCCTGACCCGCCACCACGCCATGCCGGCCGCCACGCGCTCTCCCGCGTCCGGTATCGGCGGCAGGGGCCCCTCCCGGCAGCCCGCGCCCGTCCGTAGTAAGGTCCGTCACTGTTTGGAAGGAACCCTCCCAGCAGGAGCTCCGACAACCGAAGATCGCCGCCTCCACGGCTGACCTCGTGTCGTCGTCCTCTCGCCGCCGGGCTGCCGGCGGCGGCACCACGTGGCTCCTGCCTTCCTCCCGAGCGCCCCGCGCCCGATGGTCTGCCCGCGAGCGGCATGTCCCACCGCCATCGCCCGCGACAAGGCGATGTCCTGGTAGATCGGAGGGATCGTGCGAACGACCTCACGACTTCGGGTCGCAGCATTGGCGACCCTGGCATCCGCGTCGTTCCTCGTCACCATGGCGGCGGCCCCGCCGCCGGCCGCAGCGGCGGCCCCATCGAAACCGGCAGCGGCCACCCCTACCCTGGCCGACCGGGTCATCGCCGATGCGATGCACCACCTCAACGCCCCCTACGTGTGGGGCAGCTCCGGCCCCTGGGCGTTCGACTGCTCCGGGCTCGTGTACCGCGTCTTCGCGGACAACGGCCTGGGCGCGCTGATCCACGACTCCCACAGCGCGTACGAGCAGTACGCCATCTTCCGCGATCGGGGGCTCGCCAGCCGCTCGGGCGGTGAACCCGGCGACCTCGTCGTCTACGGCGGTGGCTCGCACATCGGGATCTACCTCGGGGATGGCCGGGTCATCAGCGCCCTCGTGCAGGGCGTCCGGATCACCGGGGTCTACGCGCTCACCACCCCCTTCACCGCCTTCCTCCACACCGACCTCAGCGGTCGCAGCGTGAGCTTCGCCTCCACCAGGCGGACCACGACGGGGACCCTCACGCGATACACGCGTGCCTCGGTGAGCGTCCGGGCCTCGGCCACCACGACCAGCGCGCGCCTGGACGTCCTTCCGCCCGGCACGCGGGTTACGGTGCTCCGTTCCATGCGCGATCGGCTCGGACGGACCTGGGACGATGTCCGTGTCGCCACGGGGCGCGTCGGATGGGTGGCGAACTGGCTGTTGCGCGCCTGAGCGACGCCAGTCGGCCCGTGCCGGCCGGTCCCTCCGACCCTCGCGCTCCCCCGCAGGCCCGGGACAATGGCCAGGGCCTCGCCCGCGCACGAACGTCGCGTGGCGAGGCCGGGATGGAGGCACTCGTCCGTGGATCGGAGCAGGCTCCCGGGCTACCTGGCGGCGGCCCTCGCAGGAGCGCTCGCCGTCGTCGTGGTGGGTGGAGGGCTCCTGTCGCTGGGCCTGCTCGCCGTGCAGCCCAGGTCGACCACGCCGTCCTCGGCCACCGCGGGCGCTTCACCCGGGCCGGCGGCCGGATCTGCAGGGCCGGGCGGATCGGCCTCGTCGCCCGCGTCGGCCTCGTCGCCAGCCGCGTCCCAGGCGCCGACGCTGCCGGCCTCGATCCCGGAGTCGCTCGGCCGGGCGGACGCCCCGGTCGTGGTGGAGGTCTGGGCCGATTTCCAGTGCCCGTTCTGCGGCCTCTTCACGCACGGACTGGAACCAACGGTGGTGCGGGAGTTCGTCCTGCCCGGCACGGCCCGGCTCGTGTTCCGCGACTTCGCGTTCCTGGGGGCCGAGTCGACGACGGCCGCCATCGCCGCCCGGTGCGCAGGGCAGCAGGGCGCGTTCTGGCGCTTCCACGACGTGCTCTTCGCGAGCCAGAACGGAGAGAACCAGGGCACCTTCAGCGACGCCCTGATGACGCAGGTCGCGCGCTACCTGCAGCTCGACACGGCCAGGTTCGACGCATGCGTCAAGGATCCGGCGATCGCGCAGGCGGTGGCGGACAGCCGCGCCGAAGGCGAGCGGCTGGGCATCGTCGGAACGCCGACCCTGCGGATCATCGGCCCCCGGCAGACGCTGCTGCTGGGCAGCATGCCCACGCTGCCGACTCTGGCGACCACCATCGACCGACTGGCGCACGGGCTGCCGGTGCCAACCCCCGCGCCCAGCGCGCCGGCCTCGTCCGCCCCGGGCGCGTCCGGCCCATCCGGCGCCCCCGCCTCTTCGCCCGCCCCGAGCGCGTTCCGGTAGTCAACTGACACTTCCGGTCCTTCGGCACTCATGCGGAGGTGGACACGGCCGATGCTCGCGGGTGCGCGGGGTGCGTCGACGCGCGGCCCAATGCCCAGGCCGCCGGGACCGCGCCGAGCCACTGGCGAGACCGACCCGCGATCACCTCCTGGCCCCGCCAGGTCCAGGGAGGTCGTTTCCAATGCCGCGCTTCATCGCCGTGCACCCGGTAGCCTTCAGTGAAGAGCAGCTCCAGCCGTTGGCCAAGGAGCAGGTGCCCGAAGGCGTCACCTGGAACGGCACCT
>JAJYNP010000210.1 GCA_021786265.1 Chloroflexota bacterium | reverse complement strand
GATGGTGAGGCGCCGCTGCGCCTGGACACTCAGAGCGACGGTTTCCCTCGGATCCATGCCACCGAGGGTGACAAAGTCACTGGCCGCGTAGCTCGGACAGATTCACTGGCCGTCCACAACGGCCGAGTACGGTCGTTTGACGTTTCCCGCGGAATCGCGGAAGATAACGGCCATCAACACAACGCCGCTGGCGCCCGCGGCGGGTCGAGCAACGCTCCCCGCGCGCGCCGCGACACCAGGCTCCGGTCGCCCGATCAGGCCGATCGCGAGCGATGACACGCGCCGCCGCTTGTAGAGCAGGCTGGCGCAGGGAGATCAACGTGAACACGTCCACCACCTACACGCAGGCCGGAGCCAGGCGCCGGTTGCGCCGTCGCGCCCAGCAGGGGTTCGACCGGCAGCTCTTCTGCGGCACCAACGGCTGCGCCTCGCGGCTCAACCTCGACGAGCGGACCGGGCTCGCCACCTGCCACATCTGCGGCTACACCCGCCGCGTCGCGGCCCCCACGCACTGAGACGCCGGCGATGAGGCCGGGGCCCGGTGCCGAGGCCGGGGCCCGGCGATAGGCCGGCGCCCGGCGATAGGCCGGCGCCCGGCGATAGGCCGGCGCCCGGCGATGAGGCCGGCGCCCGGTGCCGAGGCCGCCCCCCTACCCGACCGGGTGGCCACGAGGGGCGGCCGGACGCGCGCCCCCTCCCCCCTCGCGTAGGGCACAACGCGACCGTCGTACCACGACAGGGGGCCGAGCGGCCCGTCCCGCGTGCCGGTGCCGGGAAGGACACTGTCAGCATGAGTACCGATGCGTCCCTCCATGAATCACGCCCTCCTCGGTATCCCGGCATCCCGGTCATCGTCGACGGCTCGGAGGCGATCGCGCACGTCGAGACCCGTATCTCGGAAGCGGCCTGCGCGTATCCCATCACGCCGTCGACCACGATGGCGGCCGTCTACCAGGTCGCTGTGGCCGAGGGGCGCACGAATCTCTGGGGGACCACCCTCCGTTTCGTCGAACCCGAGTCTGAGCATTCCTCGGCGAGCGCTGCCGAGGGTTTCGCGCTCGCCGGCGGGCGCGTCACGAACTTCACGGCCGGCCAGGGCCTCCTGCTGATGAAGGAAGTCCTGTACGTCATCTCCGGCAAGCGTCTCCCGGCCGTCTTCCACGTCGGCGCGCGAGCGCTCACCAGCCAGTCGCTGAACATCCATGCCGGGCACGACGATGTCATGGGCGTGGCCGACACCGGATGGGGCGTCCTGTTCGCCCGCAACGCGCAGGAGGCGGCCGACCTGACCGCGATCTGCCGGCGCGTCGCCGAGGAGACGGAGACACCGTTCCTCTGCGTGCAGGACGGCTTCCTCACCACCCACACCATGGAGAACGTGCTCCTCCCCGAGGACGAGCTCCTGAAGGAGTACGTGGGCGACCCGCGGACCACGATCCGCGACCTGTTCGACCCCGCGCAGGGCCTGATGACCGGCGTGGTGCAGAACCAGGACAGCTACATGAAGGGCCGCATCGCCCAGCGCGCCTTCTACGATCGGCTGTCCGAGGTCACGCACGACGCGATGCGAGAGTGGGGCGAGCTGACCGGCCGGCACCTCGACCTGGTCAACCCGTACCGCTGTGACGACGCGGAGTACATCCTGATCTCGATGGGGACGATCGCGGACACCGCGATCACCGTGGTCGACCACCTCCGGTCGCAGGACCGCAAGGTCGGCTGCATCGGCATCACGTCGTTCCGCCCGTTCCCGGCCGCGATGCTCGCGGGGATCGTCCGGAGCGCCACGGCCGTGGCCATCGTGGAACGCACGGACGAGCCGGCCGCGGCCGACAACCCGGTCACCCGGGAAACGAAGGCCGCCCTGGCCGACCTGGCCGCCGACGGCAATCGTGTCCCGCGGGTCCTCTCGGTGTCCGCCGGGCTGGGCAGCCGCGACGTGGCCGCGGGTGACCTGATCGCCGTCTTCGACCGGCTCCGGGACGCCGAGGCCGTGCGCCGCCAGCCCCACGTCGTGGTCGGGATCCGCCACCCGCTGGCGATCGAGTCGCACGACATCGACCTCCGGCCGGCGGGCGCGTACAGCCTGCGGGGTCACTCGATCGGCGGGTTCGGATCCGTCACCACCAACAAGTTCCTCGCCACCCTCATCGGCGAGCTCTTCGACATGCACGTGCAGGCGTACCCGCGCTACGGCTCGGAGAAGAAGGGCCTGCCCACCACCTACTACCTGACCATCGCCGACGCGCCGATCCGGCAGCACAACGAGCTGTCGCACGTGGAGTTCGTGCCGCTGCACGACGTCTCCGCGTTCGACATGGGCGACCCGCTCGCCGGGCTGGCAGACGGCGGTACGGTCTTCGTGCAGACGCCGCTCGCGGATCCGGCGGACATCTGGCAGTCCGTGCCGGCCGACGCGCGGGCCCAGATCCTGGCCCGCAACATCCGGCTGACCGCGCTCGACACCGCCGCACTGGCGGCGGAGTTCGCGCCCCGCCCGGACCTCGTGGTCCGCATGCAGGGCGTCGCGCAGGTGGGCGTCTTCCTGCGCGTGTCGCCCTTTGCCGCGCGCGCCGGTCTCGATCGCGACGCGCTCCTCGCGGCCGTCCACGAGCTCCTGCCCCGCTTCTTCGGCAAGCGCGGTGGCAGCGTGGTCGACGCGAACTACGCGGTGATCGAGCGGGCATACGACAACCTGATCGACGTGACCGCGGCCATCGGCGGCGAGCCGGTGGCTGCGGCTGTCCTGGAGGCGTCCCGATGAACGAGACCGTGTCGCCCACGGTGGGGGAGCTGATGCACGGCGACCCCATCGTGGTGCGAGCAGATGCGCCGCTCGCGGAGGCGGCCCGGCTGCTTGACCAGCATCGCATCCACGGCCTGCCCGTGGTCGACGGCGAGGGAGCCCTGGTGGGCGTCGTGAGCCAGACCGACCTGGTGCGGGCGCGGGCCACCGACCACCTGTGGTCGAGCTGGCCGGGGCTGTCGGTGCGCCACCTCATGACCGCTCCGGCCCTGACCTGCCGCGTGGACACCCCCGTGCAGGAGGCGATCCGGCTCATGGAGCTCAACCGCGTGCACCGCCTGGTGGTGGTGGACGAGCAGGGACGGCGGCCTGTCGGGATCTTCTCGACCACCGATGTCGTCCATCACCTGGTGGGGGCCCCCGATGCCTGAGCAGTTGCTACCCGTGATCGAGGCCCCCAGCGGCCCGCTGAGCGAAGAGGAGCACGCGGCGCGTGCCCAGGCGATCGACAGCTCCCCGACCATCTTCGACGTGGAGGCGTACGTCGAGGACTTCAACCGGTCGGTCGTCGGCGCGTACCGCCGAGGCATCGCGGACGTCGAGCTGCCGGCGGACGCCGGCGTGGCGCGCAGCATCATCCCGCCCGGCACCGCGGCGGTCCGCGACTTCAGCAACCTCTCGCCGCACATTCCGCAGTTCATCGCGGAGCAGTGCGTGGGCTGCATGGCGTGCGTCAGCGCCTGCCCGGACACGGCGATCCTCGCGGTGGCCGTCCCGGAGACACAGCTGGAGCCGGCGATCGGGGCGTTCGCGTGGAAACGCGCGGACGGCGCCCAGGCAGCAGAGACGGCCCGCTCGCACTTCGTGCGGACCAGGAAGTACGCGGAGGTCCCGGCCCGCAAGGGCATCGAGCCCGCCATGTTCGGGATCTTCGTGGATGCCCAGCACTGCAAGGGCTGCGCCGAGTGCGTCGACGTCTGCAAGGCGGAGGGCCACGACGCGCTGATCATGATCGACAAAGTCGCCCAGGAGCCCTCCGGCGAGAGCACCCTCGAGCGCTACCGCCGCGACTTCTCGTTCTTCCGGAGCCTGCCGGTCACCCCGCCGGAATACCGGAACGAGAAGGCGCTCGCGGACCTGATGCTCGGCGAGCACGCGCTGGGGTACGTGGGCGGCGCAGGATCATGCGCCGGGTGCGGGGAGGCGTCCGCCATCCGCATGCTGGTGGCCGCCACCCGCCAGGTCCACGGCCCGGACTCGATGGGCATCGTCGCCGAGACCGGCTGCAACACCGTGTACGGCAGCACGTACCCCTTCAATCCGTACCTGGTGCCCTGGACGAACTCACTGTTCGAGAACGGTCCGGCCGACGCGATGGGCGTGCGGCTGCGGTGGGACCAGGCCGGGCATCCCGAGCGACGCCTGTGGGTCTTCGGGGGCGACGGGGCGATGTACGACATCGGCTTCCAGTCGCTCTCGCGGATGGTCGCGTCGGGCGCCGACATCAAGGTGCTCGTGCTCGACACGCAGGTGTACTCCAACACCGGCGGGCAGTCGTCGACGGCGTCGTACGGCGGCCAGGTCACCAAGCTCTCGGCGTTCGGGAAGGCCATCCACGGCCGGCCCGAGCGGCGCAAGGAGCTCGGCCTGATCATGATGGCCCACCGCGACGTGTACGTGGCGTCAACCACGCCGGCGCACTACAACCACTTCTATCGCGCGGTCATGGAGGCCAACGAGTTCCCGGGGCCGGCGGTCATCATCGCCTACACGCCCTGCATGCCCGAGCACGGCATCGCCGATGACGCGGCGAGCCGCCAGGCGAAACTGGCGGTTGACTCGCGCGCCTTCCCGCTCTTCACGTACGACCCGCGACGGGGCGAGACCATGGCGAAGCGCCTCTCGCTCCAGGGCAACCCGAACGTGAAGGAAGACTGGGCCAGGCTCCCCGACGGCACCCAGTTCGACTTCCTGGACTTCGCGAAGACCGAGGGCCGGTTCTCGCAGCACTTCCGCGACGGCACGCCGTCCGCCGAGATCCAGGCCACCCGCGACGAGCGCCGGGAGTACTGGCAGCTGCTGCAGGAGCTCGCCGGGATCCGCTAGCCGTGGGACCGCCGGGTCCCGTACCGCGAATCTTCGGAACGGCCGGGGTCGCTCACCACCCCGGCCGTTCGTTGTGCCCCGGCCGCCGTCAACCCGGCACGGCCGTCCGCTCCACCGCTGCCATCCCCAGGTCGAACGCCCGCAGGTCGATCGCGAGCGCCTCCGGCCGTTTCTTCCCGACCACGGTCCTGAGCGCCTCCCGCACGCTCTCGGCCCGGACGATCCCCGTGCGAGCGACCAGTGCGCCGAGCGCGACCACGTTGATCAGCCGATCGTCACCGGCCTCGCGTGCGAGCTGGGTGCAGCGCACCCGGATCTCGTCGATGTCGTCACGCCCGGCGGATGCCTCGACGAGCGAATCGTTCACGATCAGCACGCCGCCCGGGGCGATCGTCGGACCGAACCTGGCGAGCGAGGGTGGGTTGAAGGCCACCGCCATGTCCGGGTGATCCACGATCGGTGAGCCGATCGGCTCGTCGCCGACGATCACGGTGCAGGACGCGGTCCCTCCGCGCATCTCCGGTCCGTACGAAGGGATCCAGATCACCTGGGACCCCTCGTCCATGGCGGCCTCCGCCAGGACGTGCCCGGCGAAGAGGATGCCCTGACCGCCGAAGCCAGCGAAGACGATGGAACGTTCCATCGTTCAGTCCTCCTTCGCGCTCTTCGGCCGCGCCGGATCCATCCGGTCGACGAGAACCCCCAGCGGGTAGGTCTGCACCACCACCTCCTTGAGGTGGCACATCGACTCCTGCGCGGTCATGCCCCATCCCACGGGGCAATTCGACAGCACCTCGACGATCGCGAACCCGGCACCCCGGATCTGGGCCTCGCACGCCTTCCTGATCAGCGACTTCGTCTTCCCGATCGACGACGGGTCGGCCACGGAGCCCCGCGCTGCGAAGGCCACGCCCGGCAGTACGGCGAGCATCTCCGTCATGGGCACCGGGTAACCCGCCGTCCTGACGTCCCGCCCGGTCGGCGAGGACGTGGTGCGCTGCCCCACCAGCGTGGTCGGCGCCATCTGCCCCCCGGTCATCCCGTAGATGCCGTTGTTGACGAAGATCGCGGTGATCAGCTCGCCCCTGGCCGCGGCGTGCACGATCTCGCCGGTACCGATTGCCGCGAGATCGCCGTCGCCCTGGTAGGTCAGCACGAACGCGTCGGGGCGAACGCGGCGGATGCCGGTCGCGACGGCCGGGGCGCGGCCGTGGGGGGCCTCGCACCAGTCGTAGGCCAGGTACTCGTAGGCGAAGACCGAGCAGCCCACGGGCGCGACGGCGATCGTCCTCCCGTCAACCCCCAGGTCCTCCAGCACCTCCGCGACGAGGCGGTGCACGATGCCATGGCCGCAGCCCGGGCAGTACCGCGTGGAGACGTCGGTGAGCCGCTCGGGCCGCTGGTAGATGACCCGCGGCGTGGCGGGGGCGATCGCGGTCACCGCTTACCTCCTTCGTGACGCTCGTGGTGTTCCGCCGGCCCGTGCTGTCCACGGCCGCGTCGCTTGTGCGCCTGCGCGGACACAACCGGGACCGTGTACCAGAGCGGCTGCCACGCGTCGTCGCCGAAGATGCTCAACGCCTCGTGGCCCGTCTCGGGCTCGGGCATCGGCTCGTGCGGGTGGACGTGCTCGGCTCCCGACACGGGCGCAGGCGGCCCCCGCCGCGCGCGACGGGCGCGTCTGGACGGGACGCCGGTGGCCGCCAGTTCGTGGAGTGCCTCGACCACCTCGTCCGGCGAGGGCACCATGCCGCCGGTGCGCCCATCGAACGTCACCGGGACCCGGCCCTCGACGGCAAGGCGCACGTCCTCGACCATCTGCCCCGCCGAGAGCTCGACCACGAGCATCCCGCGCACGCGCTCGGCCACCCGGGCGAGCTCGGCGGACGGGAAGGGCCAGAGCGTGATCGGCCGGAACAGGCCGACGCGCAGCCCGGCCGTCCGGGCACGCGCGATCGCCGTGCGCGCCACGCGGGCCGCTGTCCCGTAGGCCACCACGACCAGCTCCGCATCGTCGAGCCGTTCACCGGTCCAGCGGACCTCGTGCTCGGCGATGGCGCGGTATTTCTCCTGGAGGTGCTGGTTGTGCTCCTCGAGGTCCTCGGGATCCAGGTGGAGGGAGCGGACGACTCGCGGCGGCCGCCCGTCGGCGCCCTGGAGCACCCACGATCCGTCGAGGCGCGCAGGCGTCCGGAAGCGCTGCTCGACGGGCTCCATGGCCTGTCCCATGATCCCGTCGGCGAGCATGATCACGGGCGTCCGGTAGCGCTCCGCCAGCTCGAACGCGGTCGCGACCAGCTCCATCGCTTCGCCGATCGACGAGGGTGCCAGCACCGGCACGCGGTAATCGCCGTGTCCGTGGCCCTTCACGGCCTGGAAGTAGTCGCTCTGGGACGGCCCGATGCTGCCCAGCCCGGGGCCCCCGCGCATGACGTTGATGAGGACCATGGGGACCTCGGAGCCCGCCATGTAGCTCATCCCCTCCGCCATCAGGCTCATCCCGGGACCGGAGGACGAGACGAGCACGCGGGCCCCGGCCGCGGCGGCGCCCAGCGCCATGTTGATCGCGCCGAGCTCGCTCTCGGCCTGTACGAACGCCCGACCCACCTCGGGCATCCGGCGCGCCATCCACTCGAGCAGCTCGGCCTGCGGAGTGATGGGGTAGCCGAAGTAGGCGTCGCAGCCTGCCTGGATCGCCGCCTCGGCGATCGCCTCGTTGCCCTTCATGAGGACGCGGCGAGGGGGCTCGCGCGTCCCTCCTAACGAGAAGGAGGTGTCCTCCACGGGCGCGGCGACGGTGGTCATCGCGGAGTCTCCCTGGGCGCCGCGAACACGGTGAACACCGCGTCCGGGCAGACCCGAGCACAGAACGCGCAGCTGGTGCATGCCGCAGCGTCGGTGAGCTGCACCGGGTGGTAGCCGAGCCGGTTGACGGTGCCCTCATCGAGCGCGAGGCAGGACTTGGGGCACGCCGCCACGCACAGCTCGCAGCCCTTGCAGCGGTCGCTCTTGATCACGAGCGGCGACCACGGGACGGGGATTGGCGCGAGCCTGCTGCGCGACGGCGCCGGCAACGAGAGCGTCATGAAACGCGCCTCCATTGCGGAACTGACGGGCCGAGCCTCTGCCCCATGCATCGGGGCTTCAAGGGCCGAACGGCGGGATGTTGGAGGGCCCGCGCCCACGGTTCGGTCGTGATCGGCGCCGGGAAGCGGAACGGCGCCCCGCCCGGGAACCACTCCCGTGACAGGGGCGCCGTCCATTCGTTGCCGGTGGCCCGGCGGGTCCCGCAGGTCGCCGCCGCAGGTGGCCGAACGGCGCTGCCGCTCAGCGCCGGCGGTCAGTTGGCCTCGGCGCTGTCCTCGGCGGGCTTGTCCCCTGCCAGCGCGAAGAAGAACAGCCCGACCGGCCGGTAGACCGCGTGGGCGAACTTCATGAAGGGGGCGAGCAGCACCAGCTCCATCGCCACCGACACGTGGAAGAGGAAGACCCAGTAACCCCAGGCCGGGGGCTGCGGCAGGTAGA
The DNA here is from genome assembly GCA_021786265.1 of Chloroflexota bacterium. The sequence continues at coordinate 29,937 of JAJYNP010000210.1, read as the reverse complement.
GAGCGAGCTCGATGAGGAACCCGGTGATCCCGGTGACCCACAGCAGCACGAGCAGCGTCCAGTCGGCGGCGGTCGAGTCGCTGGCCGAGCGGTTCGCCCGCCGCAGCCGATCGACGATCAGCATGGTGGTCCCGTAGATGAGGGCGATCCCGGCCACCGTGCCGAGGAGCCGCACGGGGTACCAGATGGGCACCGGCGTCCCGGTGGCCTTGATCCCCACCACCGCCAGGCCGTAGTCCAGGATCGTGGAGGCCAGCAGGCCGAGGAAGCCCCACATGGTCGCCGCGTGGATGAACCAGCGGCGGCGATACCAGGGCTGCGTTTCCTGGACCGTCTCGCAGTCCACCCGGTAACGCCGCTGTCCGAGTGACTCGATACCGAGCGCGACCCACAGGGCTCGTATCGACCGGGCGAGTGCGGCGCGGCTGCCCAGCACGTCCCGCACGGAGATGCCCTCACGCCTGGATATGCCGCGCGCCATGGTGGCCACGCCGGCGAGCCCGGCCAGGAACACCAGCACCATCACCGCCACGCCGGTGTTGTGGATCAGCTCCTCGGGGATGAACTGGAACAGCGCCAGCGACTGCGCGCTCTGCGCGCCGTGGCTCGCGTACATGAAGAGCGCGAAGAAGGCGGCCAGCAGGATCGCGAACACCGAACCCAGGACCGGGCTGGTGTACATCGTGCGTGCCAGGTGCGTGCGGTCGTAGCTGGCGATGGCGTAGCGTCGGGCGGCGGCCATGAACCCACCCGGGTCGGCCTGCGTGGGGCACGTGTCCGAGCACTCGCCGCAGTAGTAGCAGGTCCACAGCTCCTTGCTTCCCAGCAGGGCGTCCTTCATGCCCACCTGGGCATAGCGGATCAGTCGCCGCGGGAACGTCCCGTCGTTGTCGGAGAGCGGGCAGATCGCGGTGCAGTTGCCGCAGCTGAAGCAGGCCGAGACGTCGGCCGCCCCGAACTTCTGCACGTCGGCCAGCAGGCCGGCGTCCACCAGCGCGGTCATGCCCGCACCGCCCAGTCCGTCCCCGCGTACCGGAAGTAGCCGTCGTCGGTGGGCTCCTTGACCTCGCGGATCTTGCCGTACCGCCGCATGCCCATCACCCAGAACAGCACCTCGTCGGCGGGGCACCCAATCGCCTGCGCGATCTCGGGGACGGTGAGCGGCCCCGCGTTGAGCGCCTCGAGGATTCGCGGATGCATCACTGGTTCCTCGCGGATGATTTCCCGTATTTCCCGGATCGTGGTCGTGCTCATGCGACCGGCTCCTCAAGCATGCTGTCGATCACGGCCCGGATCTGGGCGTCGGTGTAGCCGCGGAGGTCGATCGCGTCGTCGGGGCAGACGGGCACGCACCCGCCGCAGCCCTTGCAGGCGGTGGGGCTGATGGCCGCTACCTCGCGACCGCCTGCCTCCACCTTCTCGATCGCCGAGTAGGGGCAGGCGTCGATGCACTTGCCGCACCAGGTGCATGCGTCGGCGTCGACCGTCGCCACCAGCGGGTCGAGCTCGGCCACGCCCTTCTTGAGGACGGCCGCGCTCTGCGTGACGGCCGCCAGGCCCGAGGCGACGCTCTCGGCGGAGTTCTTGGGGCCCTGGCAGGCGCCCGCGATCAGCACCCCGTCGACCACCGTCTCGACCGGCCGCAGCTTGGGGTGGATCTCGTTGAAGAACCCGTCGGTCCCCACCGGAACCTTGAGGAGGCTCATGAGCTCCTCGTTCTTCCGCGGGACCATCCCGGTCACCAGCACCACCAGGTCGGCCGGGATCGCGAGCTCCTCGCCGCCGGTGAGCATGTCGCGCGTGGTGACGGTCAGCTGGCCGGCGGCGTTCCGTGCGACCGCGGGCGGAGTGTCCTCGGGGAACTTCATGTATACCGAGCCGTGCTTCCGCGACTCCGTGTACATCAGCTCGTATTTCCCGTAGGTCCGGATGTCGCGGTACAGGTGGTACTGGTGCACCTGCCCGTCGAGGCCGGCCACCTGCAGTGCGGCGTGCGCGGTGGCCGCGCAGCAGTACCGCGAGCAGTACTCGTTGGCGCCCGGCTGCCGGCTGCCCACGCAGTAGATGTAGGCGATGGTCCGTACTGGCCGGCCATGGTAGGTCAGCGGGCCGCTGGCACCGTCGATCAACGCCTTGAACTCGGGCAGCGTGACCACGCCGTCGATCCCGTACCCGTACTCGCCGGTCTCCGGCTGGTAGGCGTCGAACCCGGTCGCCACCACGATCGAGCCGACCTCGACGTGGACCAGCTCCGGCAGATCGTTGTTGATCCGGATGGCCGCCACGTAGTTGCCGAAGCTGCCGGACTTCGCCATCAGCTCGGCGTTGGTGAAGACCGTGATGGAGGACCGCTTCCTGACCTCCGCGAGCAGGGTCGCGATCAAGTCGCTGCCCTTCCGCTCGTGCGGGTACATGGTGCCGAACCGGCCCACCCACCCCCCGAGCTCCTTCCCGCGCTCGACCAGGAAGACCTCGAGCCCGACGTCGGCCAGCCCGACGGCCGCCCGGAGGCCGGCGACCCCTCCGCCCACGACCAGCGCCTTCTGGGTGGTCTCCACCATCATCGGCTCGAGCGGCTCCGTGAGGCGCGTGCGGGCGATGCCGGCCTTCACCAGGCTGATCGCCTTGTGGGTGGCACCCTCGGGATCGTCCGAGTGCGTCCACGAGTCCTGCTCGCGGATGTTGACCTGCGTGTACAGGTAGGGGTTCATTCCGGCCCGCCTGGCCACGCCGCGGAAAGTGAGGGTGTGAAGCTTGGGAGAGCACGAGGCGACCACGAGGCCGTCCAGGTTGTGCTTCCCGATGTCCTCTTCCATGTCCTGCTGCGACGCGTCCGCGCAGGCGAAGATGGTGTCGCGCGCCACGACCACGCCGGGTTCGTCCTTCACGGCGTCGACGACGCGGTGCACGTCGACGTAGTCGGAGATGTTGCCCCCGCAGTGGCAGATGTAGACGCCGATCCGCCGCTCCTCGCTCATGCCGGCACCTTCGTCTTGGCCTGCGTGCGTTCGAGGTGGGCCGCGACCTGGGCCGCGGCCGCCCCGGCGTGCAGGATGGAGTCGACGATGTCCTTCGCGCCGGACGCTGCGCCGGCCACGAAGACCCCGGGGATACTGGTCTGGCCGGGGTTCAGATCCTCGTCCGGCTCGGCCACGTAGAAGTACTCGTCCTCGGCCAGCTGCTCGTCGGTGAAGAGCCTCGCCGCGTCGCGGTTGGGCTGTACGCCGACGGCGAGCACGACGAGGTCGTATTCGGCCTCCACCAGCTTGCCGCCGTTCTCGATGTCCTCGTACCGCAGGACCAGGTTGCCGTTCTCCTTCTCGGTGATCCTGGCGACCCGGCCCTTGATGTAGCTGGCGCCCATCGACTTCGACTGCTCGTAGAACTCGTCGTAGCGCTTGCCCGCCGCCCGGATATCGATGTAATGGACGGTGACGTCCGCCAGCGGCAGCGCACCCATGATCAGCTGGTTCTGCTTGATGGAGTACATGCAGCAGAACTTCGAGCAAAGGGGGTTGCCCACCGTCTCGTCGCGCGATCCCGTGCACATCACGTAGGCGATGCGCTCGGGGACCTTGCCGTCGCTTGGGCGGAGGATCGTGTTGAACGGTCTCGTTGGGGCGAGCAGGCGATCCATCTGCACGCCGGTGATCACGTTGCGGTACTGCCCGAAGCCGTACTGCGGCTTCAGGTCGGCCGCGAAGAGCTTGTAGCCGGTCGAGACCACCACGGCACCGACCTCGACGTCCATCTCCCTGTCACGCGCATCGAGGTCGATGCAGTTGTCGACAGGGCACACGTTGACGCACTCGTGGCAGCCAGAGCAGACGGCGCAGTCCATGCACCGGCCGGCCGCCTCGCGCGCATCCGCCTCGGAGAGCGGCGCCTCGACCTCGGTGAAGTCCGTGGGCGAGGCGACGAGGGTGACCCCGTCCGCGGTGGGTGCCCGGTGCGTGTACTGCTTCTGGCGGGCCAGGACCTGCGCCCTGTCCACGACAGGCAGCCGCAGGTCGAAGCCGCCGAGCATCCCGCCGGTCAGCCAGCGATCGATCATGTGCGCCGCGCGCCGGCCCTCGCCGACCGCCCGGGTGATGTCGGTCGCGCCGTTCACGACGTCGCCGGCGGCGAAGACGTACGGCACGTCCGTCTGGAGCGTGGTCGGGTCGGCCCGCAGGGTACCCCTGCGCTCGACGCCGACCTGGCTCGCGAACGCGGCGGTGTCCGGTGTCATGCCGATCGCCGCGATGACGACGTCACACGGCATGACGTGCTCGCTGCCCTGGATGGGGGCGGGGCTCCGCCGCCCGGAGGCGTCCGGCTCGCCCAGCGCCATCCGCACGCAGCGCAGCCCGCTGACCACGCCTTCGGCATCGCCGAGCACCTCGGTCGGGGCCACCTGGAAGGCGAACTGGACGCCCTCCTTCTCGGCGTCGTCCGCCTCGACGTGATGGGCAGGCATCTCGGCGCGCCCGCGGCGGTAGGCCACCGTCACCGAGGCGGCACCCAGGCGGCGCGCCACCCGCGACGCGTCCATCGCCACGTTGCCGCCGCCGACCACCACGACGCGCTTGCCGGCCAGGTCGACGGCCTCGCCGAGCTTGACCCTGCGCAGGAAGTCGGTCGCGGCCAGCACGCCCAGGCGGTCCTCGCCCGGAACGCCCAGGCCGGTCGAGCGCGGCGTGCCGGTGGCCACCAGGACCGCGTCGTAGCCTGCGGCCTTGAGCACGGCCAGGTCGCGGACCGGCGAGTTCGTGACGATCTCGACGCCCAGGGCCCGGACGTTGTCGATGTCGCGCTCCACCACCTCGGTCGGGAGGCGGTACGAGGGAATGGCCAGGCGGAGGAACCCGCCCGGTTCGGGGGCCGCCTCGTAGATCTTCACCCCGTAGCCCTTGCGGGCGAGCTGCCAGGCGGCGGTCAGGCCGGCCGGCCCGGAACCGACCACCGCGATGCGGCGGCCGTTCGGATCGGCAACGTCGATCCCGAGATCGGCGCCCGTCTCGACGTGCCGGTCGGAGATGAAGCGCTTGAGCCGGCGGATGGGCAGCGTGCCCTCGAGCGACCCGCGCGTGCAGTCGGCCTCGCAGGGAGCGTAGCAGGCGCGCCCGAGCGTGCCGACCAGCGGCGTGGCATCGAGAACCAGCCGGTGGGCCTTCTCGTACTCACCGCTGCGGATCAGCGACACGTAGCCGTGGGCTTCGACCCCGGCCGGGCATGCGAACGTGCACGGCGAGGAGCCCTGCCGGTCGATGACGGCCTTCTTCGGCACAGCCTGGGGGAAGCCGATGTAGGCCGCCCTTCGCGCCACCAGGTCGGCGTTGAACTGGTCGGGGACGGCCACGGTGCACGCGGTCTCGCACTGCTGGCAGCCGGTGCAGGCCACCTCGTCCACGTAGCGTGCCTTCTGCTTGACGTTCGCGCGGAACCGGCCGTCTGCGTCGCGCGTGATCCCCTTCACCTCGCTGTACGTCATCACGGTGAGGTTGGGGTGATGGATCGTCGCCGCCATCTTCGGCGTGGAGATGCAGCTGGCGCAGTCGAGCGTGGGGAAAACCTTGCTGAGCAGGATCATCCGCCCGCCGACGCTCGCCTCCTTCTCGACGACGAGTACCTTGTAGCCCATGTCGCCGAGCTTCAGGGCGGATTCCATCCCCCCGATGCCGCTGCCGACGACCAGAACGTCGTAGTCCATGCTCACTTCGCTCCCGCCGTCCGGAGCCCGGCGAGCACCGCCGAGAACTGCTGGACGTGCTTGGTGAAGGGCTCCGCGCACACCGAGCAGATCGCGGCCATCTTCACCCGCTGAGGATCGTGGCCGCGCTCCTGCAGCAGCGCCTGCGCTTCACCCACGATCCGCGATGCCCGCTTGCTGCAGTCGGGCAGATAGGCGCACTCGTCGCCGTCGGACGCGATGAAGACCCCGTCGAACCCCTGGTCGATGGCGTGGGCGATCCAGGCGGGCTTGATCCCGCTCGTGCAGGGCAGGCTGATGACCTCGACGCCCGGCGAGTAGTGCATGTGCTGGCTCCCGGCCAGGTCGATGCCGGGGTCCGAGATGTTGTTGGTGGAGAAGACCAGGATCCGCGGAGGGGATCCTGCGTGCTTCTCGTGCACTTCGGCGGCGGCGACCGCGCTCATGGGACGGTGCTCCTGCAGGGCGGGCTGATATGGCGGGGCGCGATGACTCGACACCCCGCCGCTCGATCGTGCGAGGGCTACTTCGCGCGGCGCACGAAGACCCTGTCATACCCCTGGGCGGTGAGGTGGCCGAGGAAGGCGTGGCCCACCTTGCCAGCCCAGGCGCCGATGTCGCTCTTGGTAACGGGATCGCTCGACCAGATCTCGATGACGCTGCCCACGGGCACCGTGCCGATGCCCTTCTTGGCCTCGAGGAGAGGGCCCGGGCAGGCGGCGCCGCGGGCGTCGACCACCCTGGCGGCGGTGATGGTTTCGAGTTCGTTGTCGGCGAGTGTTGCGGGCATCGATGGATCCTCCTGTGACGCCTGCGGCGTCCTCTCGTGTGGCTAGTAGACGAGCGCGTTGGTGGCGCTGGAGATCTCGGCGACGAAGCGCCCGGCCGCCACGACCTCGGCGTTCTCGACGAACTGGGTTGCCGGATCGATCTCCCGCGCGTTGACGCACGGGCCGCAGACGAGCAGCTTCCCCCCGAGGTCGCGATAGTCGGTGAGCAGCCTGGCGAGCGGGGGGAAGCCCCGGGCCTCGACCCGGTCGACCCGGCCGCGGACCGCCAGCTCGACGCCGGCCCCCTGCAGGCCGATGACGACCTCGACGTCGGAGGCCATCGCGGCGATCGCCATGACGAAGGGGATCGTCGCGGGCTCGGGGGCGTCCGGACCGTGCATGACCATGAACACGAGCTTCTCGGTGTCAGCCACGTGCCTTGCACCTTTCCTTCACGACTCGCCGGCGCGCGCCGGCACCGTTGGCCGGCCGCCGGGGCGGCCCCCCGGCCCTCTAGATGAAGAGCGGCGACCAGCCCTCGGACATGAGGCCGATCACGGTGGCCGCGCCGACCGGCTCGCCCATGCCCTCGATGAGGTCGGCCCGGGTGAGCCCGAACATGTCCATGGTCATCTGGCAGGGGATGAACTCGACGCCCATCGACTGGGCGATCTCGAGCAGCTCCTTCGGGCTCGCGTTGCGCTGCTGCTTCGCGAGGCGGCCCATCATCCAGGGCCCCATCCCGAGGAAGTTCATCCTGGAGAGCTTGCGGTGGCTGAGTCCGGGGCGCTGCATGACGGCCATCAGCTTCTGCATCCAGTTCTGGCCGGTGATGCGCCGGGCGTCCTGCACGAAGTTCTGGAGGCCCCAGAAGGTCACGAAGACCTTGCACTGCACGCCCATCGAGCCGGCGGTGGCGGCCAGCAGCAGGGTGGCCCAGACCTTCTCGAGCTCGCCGCTGTAGTTGATGAGCAGGATGTCGTGGTGGGCCACCGCGCCGGCCTCGGCGGGGGCCGCGGTGGGGGCGCTGACCGGGGCCTCGGCGGGGGCCTCGAGGGTGCGGGTCATGACCGTGAGCCTCCTACTTCTTCTGGAGCACGAAGCGAAAGACGCCGCCCTCGGCCCCCGACTCGAGCAGCGGGTTGCCGGTGGTCTTCGACCAGGCCTCGAGGTCCCTGGTGGACCCCGGGTCGGTGGCCAGCACCTCCAGGCACTGGCCCGACCCGAGCGGCTTCATGGCCTGCGCGGTCTTGACGATCGGCATGGGGCAGGAGAGGCCCCGCGCGTCGACGTGGGCGGCGATCTCGAGGGTGGTCATGGTTCCTTCCTTTCGGGGCACCCGGCGGTCATCGCCGGCGCGATGCGCGGCTCAGATGAAGAGCAGCTGGCCGTCGCCGGCCGCGGCGAGGAACCCGGCGATCCCCTCGACGCCATCGACGAGCGGGTCGAGGTCGGCCTGTTCCAGCTTCAGGATGTCCATGGACTGGGCGCAGGCGTGGATCTCGATCCCACCCAGCTCCTTGGCCTGGCGCAGCGTGTCGGCCCAGTTGACCTGGCCCGCCTCCTGCGCGGCGGCGAACGTGGCGGCCCCGTCCGGGTCGGCGTCGGTGGAGAGGCCGCGGGCGCGCCCGATCCGGTCGGCCCGGAAGGCCTCCAGGCCCCAGTACTGCAGGAGGATGCGCACGGGGCGGCCCAGGACCGCGGCGCCGGCGGCGAAGACGCTCGCCGAGGTCAGCCGGTCGTCCGTACCGGAGAAGAGCACGATCGAGAGCGGGTCGTCCATCTCTGCCTCACACGGGCTGGGGGATCGGTGGCGCGTCGTGGGTCGTGGCGGGCCCGGGCGTGGCGGCCACGCCGAGCATCCCGAGGCGCGTGAGACGGCGCAGCAGCACCGCGTGCATGATGTCGCACGCCCGGATGATGTCGGGATCGGCGAGCCAGTAGCGGACCTCGCGGCCCTCCCGCTCGGCTTCCACGATCCCGGCACTCCGCATGACCGCGAGGTGCTGGGACACGCTCGGCTGGGGCACGCCGAGCGCCTCGGCCAGCCGTCCGACCTCGCAGGGACCCTCGGCCAGGCGATGGATGATCTCGAGACGGCGAGGGTTGGCGAGCGTCTTCAGGACCGTGGCCTGCATCACGCAGATCTCATCCATGCGTGCAACGATGAACTCATGCGCACAGATGCATCAGTACCGTCATGGCCCGAGCATCCCGTGCCTCTCAGCCTGACGGAGATGGGGCCGATTGCCCTCTCTCGACAGGACGGGTGACCCGGCGGCGTCACCGTCGTGGCGAGCCGGAGACCAGCCTCGGGCACCGCACCGGCGGGCGCGGGAAGCAATCGCCGAAGATCGCCGGGGTGACGGACGCGCCGACGGGCCGGGTGGAGCGACAGGCGTCGCGGCGCACGACGTGGGGCAGGAGACCCCCCGCGCGTCAGTACGCGCTCTGCTGGCCCGAAACCTTGCCCCGGAACCGCCAGTAGACGAACGCCGTGTAGGCGAGGACGAGCGGCATGCCGATGATGGCGATCACGAGCATCGCGGTCAGCGTCACGCTGGACGACGAGGCGTTGTCAACGGTCAGGCTCCGTGCCGCGTCCCCCAGCGCGGGAAGCAGGTTGGGGTACAGCCCCACGCCCATGATCCCGATCAGCGAGACGATCGACAGCGACGACAGCGCGAAGGCGAGGCCGTCCCTCCCCGCGCGCAGGGCGATCGGATACGCCGCGGCGACGATGACGAACGCCGCCGGCACCAGCCACGCCAGGGGGTTGTCGTAGTTGCCCCACAGGTGCGACGCGTCAGCGTGCGAGTAGAGCGTGACCAGGACCCACAGGGCTACGAAGACGGGCCACGCGAACATCGCCGCGCGCCGGCTGCGGGCCTGCACCGCCCCGTCCGTCTTCAGCGTGAGCCAGGTCGCGCCCTGCATGACGAACATCGACAGCGCCAGGAGTCCCACCGAGAGCGCGAACGGGTTCAACAGGCCGATGAGGCCACCGCGGTAGTCACCGGCGGCATCGAGCGGCACACCGCGGAGGACGTTGCCGATCGCAACCCCGAAGAGGAGGGCCGGCAGGAAGGAGCCGATCGCGAACGCCAGGTCCCACGCTCGCCGCCAGCCGGCCGACTCGAGCTTCGAGCGGAACTCCAGCGACACGGCCCGGAAGATCAGCGCGAGCAGCAGCAGGATCATCGCCAGGTAGAAGCCCGAGAACACGGTGGCGTAGACGGGGGGGAATGCCGCGAACAGCGCGCCACCGGCGGTCAGGAGCCAGACCTCGTTGCCGTCCCAGACCGGGCCGATGGCACGCATCACCGTGCGCCGTTCGTCATCATCGCGAGCCACGAGCAGGTGCAGCGTCCCGGCGCCGAGATCGAACCCGTCCAGGACCGCGTAGCCCACCAGCAGGACGCCGACCAGCAGGTACCAGATCGAGGCGAGATCAGGCATCGCTCAGGCCCCCCGGGCCGTCAGGCCCCTGCGCGTGCGCCCCGCGTCCGGTTCGGCCTCGGGCTCCTCCTCGCCCACCTCGGTCGTCACCGGCTCCGGGCCGTGGAGGATCTCCCGCCGCAGCAGGTAGAGCCACAGCGTGCCCAGCAGCGCGTACACCACCACCAGCAGCAGCAGCGAGATCAGGACGTCCGCGCCGCTCACCGCGGTCGAGATCCCCTGGCTGGTCCGCATGACGTCGTAGACCACCCACGGCTGCCGGCCGACCTCGGCGGTCATCCAACCCAGCTGCTCGGCGATCAGCGGCAGCGGCGTCACGGCGACGGCGAGGCGCAGCCAGTTAGGGTGCCGGGTCAGCGTGCGTCGCCACGCGAACCAAGCCAGCGCCACCATCACAAGCAGCATCAGGGTGCCGATCACGACCATGTTGTGGTAGGCGAGGAACGTCAGCGCGACGGGTGGCCAGTTGCCGGGGGGAAATGCCTGGAGCCCCTTGATCACCGCGTCGAAGCTCCCGAACGACAGGAAGCTCAGGAGGCGCGTCACGACGATCGCCGGCCCCTGGAACGCGTCGGCCGGGTTCTGCGTCGGGGGGAGCGAGAAGATGACCATGTCGGCCCCGGAGGTGGTCTCGTAGAGGCCCTGCATCGCGGCGAACTTGGCCGCCTGCTCGTGCGCGACCTCGCGTGCGCTCACGTCGCCCGTGAGGAACATGAGCCCCGACGAGATCAGTGCGACCGTGATGCCCAGCACGATGCTCGTGCGAGCCACGGCGAGGTGACGTCGCCGGAGCAGGAACCAGGCCGCGACTCCGACCATCAGGAACGCGCCCACGGCCCATGCCGACACGACCGTGTGAATGAAGCGGGGCATGGTGGAGGGGTTGAACACGGCCGCCCAGAAGTCGGTCAACCGTGCCTTGCCATCGACGATGGCGTAACCGGCGGGCGTCTGCATCCACGAGTCGGCCACCACGATCCAGAATGCCGACAGGGTCGAGCCGACCGCCACCATGACTGCGGCGAACCAGCGCAGGCGGGACGAGATCCGATCGCCACCGAACAGCAGCAGACCCAGAAAGGTCGACTCCAGGAAGAACGCGAAGATGCCCTCGGCCGCCAGGGGCGATCCGAAGATGTCACCCACGAACTTCGAGTAGGCGGCCCAGTTGGTGCCGAACTGGAACTCCATCACGACGCCGGTCGCCACGCCCACCGCGAACGTGAGGGCGAACAGCTTCGTCCAGAACGCGGCAGCCCGGTCGTACACTTCTCTGCCCGTTCGCCACCGGCAGGTCTCGAGGATGGCGATGAGCAGCCCGAGCCCGATGGTGATCGCGGGGAAGACGAAGTGGAACATGACGGTCAGCGCAAACTGCGCCCTGGCCAGCATGATGGGATCCAATGAGCACCCCCTTCTGCGCTTCGGTGGGACTCTCGCGCGGTGTACCGGCGGGCGGTAGGCCCGAAGGGCCCAAAATGGGCGCGGACGCCCGGCCACCTGTTCCCGGCGACGCGGCGGGGGGCGGCGAGGCCGGTACGGGGCGCGGTCGCCGAGCGAGGAGGAAACCATGAACGAGACCACGCCGCGGGTGGCGACCTTCGACTGCTATGGGACGCTGGTGGACTGGGAGGGAGGCGTGGGCGCGTTCCTCTACGATCTCGCGCTCCAGCGCCGCGACCCCGACCTGCGACCCGGGCAGCAGCTGCGCGACCGCTGGGAGGCGATCCAGTTCGGGTTGCTCGGTGGTCCCTACCGGTCCTACCGGGAGATCCTGGCGGAGAGCCTCCGCCGTTACGAGGCGGAACGCGGGTACGACTGGGATCCGGCCGACGGCGAGGCGCTGGTCCGGTCGATACGGTCGTGGCAGCCGTTCCCGGACACCCGGCCCGCGCTGCGCCAGGCCCGTGAACAGGGACTCCGCCTGGTGATCGTCTCCAATACCGACCGCGACATCATCGAGCACACCCTCCGGCATCTCGAGGAGCCCTTCGACGAGGTCGTGACGGCGGAGGACTGCGGCGCCTACAAACCCGCGGAGACGGTCTTCCGCCAGGCCCTCCACCGGATCGGAGAACCGCCGGAGCGCGTGATCCACGTCGCGTTCGGGTTCCGCTACGACATCGGCCCGGCCCAGCGGCTCGGGATGCGGACCGCATGGGTCAACCGCCACGTGGAAGCGGCGCCCGGCCCCGAACGGCCGGACCACGAGTGGCGCGATCTGTGGGGGCTGGCGGAGCTGGCCGGCGGCCGCGGACCGGTGCCCGCGCCGGAGGCCGAGCCCACGACGCGCTGACAGGCCACGACCGATCGACCGGGCAGGGCCGACCGCGTCCGACCGGGACCGGCCGGCCGGGACGACCTACCCGTCAGGGCGGCCCCTTCTCCGTGTGGCCGGGCCGGAGTGGGCCATTCGGCAGGTTGGCACGCGCGGCCGCGCCCGGACAATGGGCCGGTCAAGCGTCCCGCACGGCAGAATTCCCCCATGTCCGCATCGCTTCCGACGCCCGACGCCATCGAGCACGCCATCCACCTGCGGCTCGTCCAACCGTGGACCGGCGATCTTGCCCGTGCCCGCCACTCGCTCCAGGACGGCACGTGCGACTGGCTCGGGAACCGCGTCGACGGGCCCGCCGACCGGCCGGGCGTGCGACGCTACGAGAGCGACCTGGTCCTGCCGATGCGCGAGCAGGCCCGCCACATGGTGCTGAGGAAGGCCGCGCTGGTGGATCTCGGACCGGCGGAGACCGTCCCCGGCGGGTTTGCGGTCGAGGTGAGCTGGCGCTCCGCGAGTCTGGCGCCGCTCTTCCCTGTCTTCGTCGGCACCCTGACCGTGATGGGGCACGAGCTGGTCCTGGAGGGCTACTACGCGCCACCCGGAGGCGAGATCGGCGTGATCCTGGACCGGGCGCTCCTCAACATCGCGGGGCGTGGTACGGCGCGGTGGTTCCTCGGCAGGGTCGCCGCGGCGTTCGAGGGAACACCGCAGGCGGGTCGATAGCAGGCCCGACCGGGCCCGAGCTACGTGGTCAGCGAGAACGGTCGGTCCGTCTCGATCCCCAGCTCGGCGATCGCCGCCGCCACCTGGCCGCGCTCGATGCGCTCCCCCTCGGCGAGCGCCGCGAGCGTCGCCACCGCGATGTGCTCCGGGTCGATCTCGAAGAACCGCCGGAGGGCCTCGCGCGTGTCGCTGCGCCCGAACCCGTCGGTCCCCAGCGATACCCACGTGCCCGGGATCCAGCGTGCGACCTGGTCCGGGACAGCGGTCACGTAGTCGGTGGCGGCCACGATGGGCCCCGCGGCCCCGGCCTCCGAGAGCGCGGCGGTCACGAACGGGACGCGCCGCGCCTCCGCGGGATGCAGCCGGTTCCAGTGCTCCGCGTCCAGCGCCTCGACCCGCAGCTGCTGGTAGGACGTCGCGCTCCAGACGTCGGCCGCGACGCCGTAGCGCTCCGCGAGCAGCTCCTGCGCGCGGAGGACCTGCTGCATGATCGAGCCGCTCCCCAGGAGCGTCGCGCGCGCGCGCGGGCCGCCCTCGACGGCGGGGGCGCCCCGGAACCGGTAGAGGCCCGCGACGATCCCGTCGACCGCCCCTTCGGGCATCTCCGGCATCACGTAGTTCTCGTTGTAGAGCGCGATGTAGTAGCTCGCGTCGTCGCCGCCCAGCATCCGCTCGATCCCGGTGCGTACGATCTCGGCCGTCTCGTACGCGAACGCGGGGTCGTAGGCACGGATGGCCGGATAGGCCGATGCGAGAAGCAGGCTGTGGCCGTCGTCGTGCTGCAGCCCCTCGCCGTGAAGCGTCGTGCGGCCCGCGGTCGCGCCCATCAGGAAGCCACGGCCCCGGACATCGCCGAGCGCCCAGAACTGGTCGCCGGTCCGCTGGAAGCCGAACATCGAGTAGAAGATGTAGAAGGGCAGCATCGGCTCGCCGTGCGTCGCGTAGCTGGTCGCGGCGGCCTGGAACGAGGCGCTCGACCCGGCTTCGGTGATCCCCTCCTCCAGGACCTGTCCGTCGGTCGCCTCCCGGTAGGACAGGACGAGGTTGGAGTCGACCGGCTCGTACCGCTGGCCGTGGGCGGCATAGATGCCGACCTCCTTGAACAGCGGATCCATGCCGAAGGTCCGTGCCTCGTCGGGGACGATGGGGACCACGCGCTGGCCAGCCGCCCGATCGCGGACCAGGTTGCGCAGCAGCTTCGCGAACGCCATCGTCGTGGAGACGGCCTGCCCCCCCGACCCGGTGCGGAACTCCGCGTAGGCGGCGTCGCCCGGCGCGTCCACGCGCTTCGCCACGACCACGCGGCGTGGCAGCGGCCCACCGAGCGCGCGCCGGCGCTCCTGCAGGTACTGGATCTCGGGCGCGTCGGGGCCCGGATGGTAGTAGGGCGCATCCTTGAGCTTCTCGTCGGGGATGGGCAGCTCCAGGCGGTCGCGGAAGATGCGCAGCTCCGCCTCGGAAAGCTTCTTGGCCTGGTGGGTGATGTTGCGCGCCTCGACGCCGGGCCCGAGCGTCCAGCCCTTGACCGTCTTGGCGAGGATCGCCGTCGGGGCTCCGCGGTGCGCGAGCGCGGCCGCGTACGCCGCGAACACCTTCCGGTAGTCGTGGCCGCCCCGGCGCAGGCGCTGGAGGTCGTCGTCCGACTTGTCGGCCACCATCGCCTGCAGGCGGGGATCGCCGCCGAAGAAATGTTCGCGGATGTACGCGCCGGACTCGACCGAGAACTTCTGGAATTCGCCGTCGAGGGTCTCGTTCATGCGGTGCACCAGCACGCCATCCACGTCGCGGGCGAGCAGCTCGTCCCACTCCCGGCCCCAGACGACCTTGATGACGTTCCAGCCCGCCCCGCGGAAAAGGCCCTCCAGCTCCTGGATGATCTTGCCGTTGCCCCGCACCGGGCCGTCGAGTCGCTGGAGGTTGCAGTTCACCACGAAGGTGAGGTTGTCGAGCCCGTCGCGGCCGGCCAGTCCGAGCGCCGCGATCGCCTCCGGCTCGTCCATCTCGCCGTCCCCGAGGAAGGCCCAGACGTGGTTCGGGCCGGTGTCCTTGATGCCGCGAGCCTGGAGGTAGCGATTGAAGCGGGCCTGGTAGACCGCGGCCAGGGGCCCGAGGCCCATCGACACCGTCGGGAACTCCCAGAAGTCGGGCATCAGGCGCGGATGCGGGTACGAGCTCAGACCCTCCCCGGGGACCACCTCGCGGCGGAAGTGGTCCAGCTGATCCTCCGAGAGCCGCCCTTCCAGGAAGGCGCGGGCGTAGATGCCTGGCGCGGCATGCCCCTGGACGAAGACCTGGTCGCCCATGCCCGGGGCATCCTTGCCGTGGAAGAAGTGGTTGAACCCCACCTCGTACAGGGTCGCGGCGGATGCGTAGGTCGCGAGGTGGCCACCGATCCCCGCGGTCAGGTTGTTGGCGCGCAGCACCATCGCCACCGCGTTCCAGCGCACCATGCGGCGGATGCGGTGCTCCATCCACTCGTCGCCCGGGAACGGGGGCTCCTGCTCGGGCGAGATCGTGTTGATGTAGCGGGTCTGGGTGAGCGGCGGCAGACCGATGTCCAGCTGCCGGGCACGCTTCAGGAGCCGGTAGAGGATGAACTGGGCACGGTCGGCGCCGGCCGTGCGCGCGACGGAGTCGAGCGCATCGATCCAGTCGAGGGTTTCCTGCGGGTCGCTGTCGGGGAGCTGGCGCTTGAAGTCGCCGTAGGCATCGAACATCTCGGGCGCATGGTAGAGCGGACGCGCCGTTGGCGCCGCCGGCTCAGCCGGGGCGCTCCCACTCTCGATCGGCGCCGGTGGCGGCCCGCGTGCAGCCCGCGGCCAGCCGCGTGAGGAGCGTCGCCAGCTGGTCGAGCTCGGCCGGGCTGAGCAGGTCGGCGAAATGGCGGCGGACACCGCCGAGATGGACCGGCGTCGCGCTGCGGAGACGCGCCAGCCCAGAGTCGGTGAGCGCCGCGAACGCCCCACGCGCGTCGGACGCGCAGGTCGCGCGTCGGACCAGGCCCTCGGCCTCGAGGCGGTCCACCAGCCGCGTGACGCCGCTGCGACTCAGCAGCACGCGCTCCGCGAGCTCGTGCATCCGGAGACGCCGCTCGGGGGCGTAGGCCAGCTGGACCAGCACGTCGTAGTGCGCCAGCGGCAGGTCGACCTGGGCGGCCAGCTCGGCCTCGAGCCGGCGCGTGACGACCGCGTGGGCCTCCAGGAAGGCACGCCACGCCCGCATCTCCTCGGGCCCCAGCGTCCGGTCATCGGCTATGGTGGCGGCGGGACCTCCCGCACCCCCGACCCGAGCCCGTTCGTCGGCGACCGCGCCGTCGTTCGCCGGCTCGAGGTCGACCGCCGAGTGTTCCATGTTGCCGATCTCCACCCCCCTCTTCACGAGCCGACATCATACGCTTCCCGTCGACGGTAGTTGCATCAGCAATGATCGTGCGATATAGTTGCTCCTGCAACCACGCTCCAAACCACCCCACCTCAGCACAAGGAGTCTCACACAGATGGCCACGTGGCAGCTCGATCCAGTCCATTCCTCCGTGCAGTTCTCGGCTCGCCACATGATGGTGAGCAACGTGCGCGGCAAGTTCCGTGACTTCACGATTGACGTGGAGTTCGACCCGGAGCGCCCCGAGCAGGGACGGGTGCGGGCGTCCATCCAGGCGGCGAGCATCGACACGTCGATGGAGCAGCGCGACGCCCACCTGCGGTCCGCGGACTTCTTCGATGCCGAGCAGTACCCCACGCTGACCTTCACGAGCACGGGGGTCGAGAGTGGCGGGAACGACACCTTCCGCCTCCACGGCGATCTCACCATCCGCGGGGAGACGCGGCCCGTCACGCTCGACGTCGAGTACCTGGGCGCCGCTCGCAACCTCCAGGGTGGGCTCAGCGCCGGCTTCACCGCGCATACCAGGATCAGCCGCAAGGACTGGGGTCTGACGTGGAACGTGGGGCTCGAGACCGGCGGCTGGCTGGTGGGCGACGAGGTCCGGGTGGAGATCGACCTCGAGCTTCTCTCGGCGGCCGCGGAGAAGCCCGCTGCCGAGGCCGAGGTGGGCGCCGCCTGACCGCGGCCCATCTCGCCTGGGGCGCTGCGCGGTCGACCCGCGCCGGCCCCGGCATCGTCCAGGATCGGCGACCCGGCCGGGGCACGGCCGGGTCGTTTCCCGTTCCGTGTTCCTCATGGGCGTGCCCTGCACCGCTCGATCCCTGGGGTGAGGGACCGCTAGACTGCACGGATGATGGAGGAGGTCATCGACGACGCGAGGAGCGCCCCCGGATGGACGATACCGTGCAATCAGCGCGCGATGCGGACCCAGTGGAGTCCCCCGGGGTAGCCGGAGCCCCCGCCGAGTCGCGCCCGGGCCGCCCCTTCGGGGTCGGGATCGATGTCGGCGGCACCGGCGTCAAGGCCGCCGTCGTGGACCTGGAGACCGGCTCCCTGGTCTCTGCCCGGGTCCGCGAGAAGACACCGTCGCCCTCGACGCCGGAGGCCGTGGCGCAGGCCGTGGCGCGCATCGTCGAGCGGATCGAGGCGTCCGGGCACCGCACCAGGGAGATGCCCACCGGCGCCGGCCTGCCTGGCGTGGCGAAGGACGGATGGCTGAAGACGGCCGCCAACATCGACACGAGCTGGCTTGACGTGCGGGCCCAGGACGTGCTCGAGCGACACCTGGAGCGGCCCGTGCTGATCATCAACGATGCCGACGCGGCCGGCCTGGCCGAGATGCGCTACGGCGCCGGCGCCGGGCAGCACGGCGTGGTGCTGATGCTCACGATCGGGACCGGCATCGGGAGCGCCCTGTTCGTCGATGATCGCCTTGTCCCCAACACCGAGTTCGGGCATCTCGAGTACCACCGCCGCGACGCGGAGACCCTGGTGAGCGGCGCCGCCCGCGAACGGCGCAAGCTCGGCTGGAAGGCCTGGGCGAAGGAGTTCGACGGCTATCTGGACCGCGTGTACCGCTACTTCTCCCCGGACCTGGTGATCCTCGGCGGTGGCGTGAGCAAGGAGACCAGCCGGTATCTCCAGTACCTCACCCCGCGCGGGCCGCTGAAGGTCGCCCGCCTGCTCAACTCGGCCGGCATCGTGGGCGCGGCGCTCGCTGCGGCGGAGGCGGGAGGGTATCGGCCACCGGTCTCGGCCGGCGCGGGCGAGGTCGTGGCCGCCGGCTGACGCCGGCCCGGAGCCCGGCGGGTCGTCGCCGCCGATCGGCCAGGCCACCCAGGCGCGGCGGGTCGCCGCAGCCGATCGACTCACGCCACCCAGGCCCGGTGCGTCGTCGCCCGGATCGCCTCGGCCACGGCCGCCGGCAGCAGCGCGACCACGGCCACCAGCACCCAGTCCGACGCGCCGAGCGGTGTGGCACGGAACGCGTCTGCAACCGCCGGCACGTACGGGATCAGCGCCTGGACCGCCACGGTGATCGCCCCGCCCACGAGCAGCAGCGGGTTCGGACGCAGCCCCAGGACCGGGAGGCGAAGGCTTCGGTTGGCGTTCGCGCGGACGGCCTGCCCGGCGACCAGCGCCGAGTACGCCAGCCATCGGGCGTGCTCGAACCCGCCCGGATGGGACTCCATGATCACCAGCGCCGCGACCGCACTGAACCCCCCGGCGAGCACGATGCGGCCCAGGATCCCGTTGTCGAGGAGTGGCCGCGAGCGCGGTCTCGGCGGCACCTTCATGGCGTCGGGCTCTTCCCGCTCGATCTCGAACGAGACGACGGTGAGCATGTCGATGAAGACCTCGAGCCAGAGGATCTGGATCGGCAGCAGCGGCTGAGAGTAGCCCGCGATGGTCGCGATCAGGATGAAGCCCAGCATCGCGACGTGCGTCGAGACCAGGAACACCAGCCCCTTCTGGACGTTGGCCACGATCCGCCGCCCCTCGCGGAGGCCGTACATCAGCGTCGCGAACGAGTCGTCGCCGAGGATCAGGTCGGACGCCTCCCGGGCGACCGCCGACCCGCTGCCCATGGCGACGGCGACGTCTGCGTGCTGGAGGGCGGGCGAGTCGTTCACGCCATCCCCGGTGACCGCCACGGTCCTCCCCGTGGCGCGCGCGGCGTCCACCAGGCGCAGCTTGTCCTCGGGGGCGGCACGGGCCACGATGTCCATCGCCGGGAGTTCCTGGCGCAGACGCTGGTCGTCCCACGTGGCCAGCTCATCGCCGGTCACCACGCGCTCGCCACGCATGCCCGCATCGCGAGCGATGGCCGCAGCGGTGAGTGGGTGGTCGCCGGTCACGATGATGGTCTGGATCCCCGCCGCGGTCGCCTGGCGCATGGAGTCCCCGATGCCGTCACGGAGGCGGTCGGCGAACCCGACCAGCGCCAGGGGGTGCCACGGCGCCTCGTCGGGGCGCCCGGCGAGCAGCAGGAGCCGCTCGCCGGCATCCGCGCCGCGCTCGATGAGCCGATGCCAGTCGTCGTGTTCGGCAGGGTCCAGGCGATCGGTCAGCGCGAGGACCGCCTCGGGCGCGCCGAGTGCCAGCTCCTCTGCCACGCCGTCCCGCAGCGCCCGCGTCCTCGAGTAGGGACGGTCGTCGCTGACCGGCTCGGCCTCGAGCAGCTGCCGCGGGTCGAGCTCGGCGGACGCGCCGGCCGCCGTGACGGCGGCGGTCAGGGAGCGGGTGAACGAGCCGGGCCGCGCGCCCGTGGCGATGCTCCACGCGTCCTCCTCGGCGCGCAGGGCCGAGACGAGGAGCCGGACCCGCTGCCCCGGATCGCCGACGTTGCCGGCGGGCGTGCGCAGCGCGGTGAGCGCCAGGCGATTCTGGGTGAGCGTCCCGGTCTTGTCGGTCAGGATGAGGTCCACCGCGCCGAGCGTCTCCTGGGCGTTGAGCCGGCGCACCAGGACCCCGCGCCGCAGCAGCCGGTAGGCGCCGAGGCCGAGGATCACGGCGAAGAGGATGGGTGGCTCTTCGGGAATGGACGCGATCGCCGCCGAGATGCCGGCCATCAGGTTGGCGGTGACCGGGTTGCCCCGCAGGAACCCGAGCCCGGTCGTGATGGCGATGAGGCCGACCGCGACGGCGAGGAGGATGCGGACGAGCCGGTCCAGCTCCCGCTGGAGCGGGGACCGACGCCTGTCCTGGCCGCCCAGCGCAGCGGAGATGCGGCCGAACTCCGTGTGCAGACCCGTCGCCACGACGATCCCCTCGCCACGGCCGGCGACGACGCTGGTGCCCGCGAAGGCGACGGAATGGCGCTCGGCCAGCGGTGCGCCCGACGGATCCGGCTCCTCCCGGCCGGCCTCCGGGAGTGACTCACCGGTAAGCACGCTCCGGTCGAACGCCAGCCCCTCGGTGCGGATGAGCCGCAGGTCCGCCGGTGCCACGTCCCCGACGCGGAGGAGCACCACGTCGCCGGGCACCAGGCTCGCGGCGGGGATCTCCTCGACCGCGCCGTCCCGACGAACGCGGGCCATCGGCGCCGCCGCGGCGCGGAGCGCCTCGAGAGCGCGCTCGGCCCGGTACTCGGTGATGACGTCTGCCCCGACCATCGGACCGATCATCAGCAGCACGAACGCGCCGTCACGGACCTCGCCGAGCGCGACGGCGAGCACCCCGGCCACGAAGAGCAGCAGGATGAATGGCTCCGTGAAGCTGTCCCAGACGATCCTGGCGAGCGAGGGGCGCTCGACCCGCTCGAGCTCGTTGGGGCCGGCCAGGACGTAGCGCTGTTCCGCGACGCCGGTGCTGAGCCCGACGGACGGGTCGACGTCGAGGGCGGTCGCGACGTCGGCGGCGGGGCGCGCGTGAACGTCGGGGATGGGCGAGGGAACCGTGATTGCGGTCATGGGGGCCTATGGTGGGGGTCGGCGGCGGCGGCCGCCTGAGCCGAAGCGTGCCGCGGACCCGGGCCGATGGTCCCAAGCGGCGGTGGGGTCCAGGTGGCAGGGAAAGGATACGGCTGGAATCCTCTCGCCGGGCGGGCCATCGGGCCAACTCCCTTCCATGCCGCCGGAGACCCGAGCAACGGTGGCTTCGGCGGGGCGCCCACGTGGCCGGCGCCCCCCGGCCACGGCGATACTGTCCCGATGCAGCTCCACCTCCTCGACGCGACCTACGAACTGTTCCGAGCGCACTTCGGCCGGCCGCCCTCCACGGACGTGCGCGGACGGCCGGCCGGCGCGACGATCGGGTTGGTCGAGAGCGTACTGCGGCTCATGCGGGACCCCGGCGTGACGCACCTCGGGTGCGCGACCGACCATGTCATCCGTTCCTGGCGGAACGAACGGTATGCGGGGTACAAGACCGAGGCCGGGATGCCGCCGGAGCTCCTCGCGCAGTTCGAACTCGCCGAGGAAGCCCTCCGCGCCCTCGGTCTGGTGGTGTGGCCGATGATCGAGTACGAGGCCGACGATGCGCTGGCGACGGCCGCCGCTCGGTGGGCGGACTCGCCGGGCATGGAACGCGTGGTGATCCTGTCGCCGGACAAGGACCTGGCACAGTGCGTGCGCCAGGATGGGCGCGTGGTCGCGTTCGACCGGCGCCGGGAGCGGACCATCGACGCGGATGCGGTGCGGGCGCGGTTCGGCGTGGACCCGGAGAGCATCCCCGACTGGCTCGCGCTGGTGGGCGACGCGGCCGACGGGTTCCCGGGGCTCCGCGGCTGGGGCGAGCGCTCCGCCTCGGCCGTGCTGAACCGCTACGTGCACCTCGACGCAATCCCCGAGGCAGCCCGGGCGTGGGACGTGTCGGTACGCAACGCGGACGCGCTCGCCGCGACGTTGCGCACCGGACGAGCCGAGGCCCTGCTCTACCGCGAGCTGGCCACCCTCCGGACCGACGTCCCGCTTCCCGAGGAGCTCGACGACCTCACCTGGCGGGGGGTGCCCCGCGAGCCGTTCAGCCGGCTTGTCAGCGAGCTGCGGGCTCCGCACCTGCTCGGCCGCGTCCCGCGCTGGCAGGCGTGAGGATTCCGGTCTCGGGGCTGCGACGGCCGTCCGCGGACGGGGACTCGAACAGGTCGCCGGCATAGGCGCGCGGCACGCGGACCGCGAGGCTGCGCGGCTCCACCAGGATGCGGAACGGCCGTCCTGCCGCGCCCTCCAGCGAGCCACGTCGGACGGCGCTGCCGTCCACCTCCATCGGCGGCACGACCGGTGTCCGCAGCAGGATCTCGCGCCCCCGGAAGCGCGGGGCCTCGCCACCCGGCCGGCGGCGCAGCACGAGCGACCAGCCGAGCCGCACCGCGAGCTCGAGGTCGCCGGCGGGGACGATGGTGATGTCGAGGACGCCGTCGTCGACCCGGGCCTCCGGCGTGGCGTGGACGACGTTCGCGTACAGCCGCGAGTTGCCCACGATCACCTGGATGACGCGCCCTTCCCACGCCTCGCGGCCGTCGACGGTCAGCTCGATCGGAAAGGGGCGGAACTCGGGGATCGCCCGGAGCACCCCGAGCGCGATCCCTCCGGGCCCCAGCCTGGCCTTGAGGCGCGGATCGGTGTGGTCGAGCATCAGCCCGTCGATCCCGACGCCTGCCATCAGCAGGAACCGCAGGAACCGCCCGTCGGGGTGCACGATGCGGCCCATATCCATGCGCCGCACGTCGGCCTCGACGATCGCGACGGCGGCCTGCTCGGGCGGCTGCGCGACGCCCAGCTCGTGCGCCCAGAGGTTCGCGGTTCCGCCCGGCAGGACCCCGAGCTCGGCGTCCCGCCCGACCAGGACATCCGCGATGTCGCGCAGCGTGCCGTCGCCGCCGGCTCCGACCAGCAGCTCCGCGCCGCCGTCCAGGGCATCCTCGACCTGGCGCCGGACGCTGGCCTGGCGGCCGCGGTGCGCGACGTCCACTGTCCAGCCCGCGCGCTCGAACACCGGTAGGACGCGATGGACCGGATACGGGCCGCGGAACGACCACGGGTTGTCGATGATGCGAGCGCGCACTTCACTCATCGAGCGGATGTGGCGGCGCACGAGCGGCCGCCCTGCGCGACACGCTACACGCGGCCTGCGATTCCTGCCGGGCGATCCGAACCCGTGCCCCGTGCACGCGGCGGCGGGCGCCGTCCCCGCACGAGCGGACCTCACGTTCGGCGCGGCCCCGCTAGCATCCAACGCATGGCGCAGGTCACCGCCGGTCGCGCGATCGTGTCCGCGCTCGAGCGATCGGGAATCAGGCACGCGTTCACCGTGCCCGGGGAGAGTTTCCTCGAGCTGCTCGACGCGCTGCGCGATTCCCCGATCCGGCTCGTCACCGCCCGGCACGAGGCGGGCGCCGGCTTCATGGCGGAGGCCTACGGGCAGCTCACCGGCCGGCCGGCCGCGTGCCTGGTGACACGCGCCGTCGGGACCGCGAACCTGTCGATCGCGCTGCACACGGCCATGCAGGACTCCACGCCGCTGGTCGCGATCGCTGGCCAGGTGCCGCGTGAGTTTCGCGGGCGCGAGGCGTTCCAGGAGGCGGACCTGGCTACCTCGTTCGGCGCCCTGTGCAAGGCCGGCGTGGAACTGGACGACCCGGCGACGATGGCCGCCGAGGTGGAGCGCACGGTCGCGCTCGCCCGACGCGGTCGCCCCGGCCCCGTGCTGCTGGTGCTGCCGGAGGACACGCTCGACGAGCGGACGCGCGACACCGGCGGCGTGCGCCTCGGCGGCGGACCGACGGCGGCGGGAGGCCGCGCGGACCCCGAGGCGCTCGACCGTCCCGGTGCCGCCGATGCTGACGTCCGTGCCGTGCTCCGGCGCCTGGCCCGTGCGCGACGCCCCCTGATCCTGGCGGGGAGCGGCATCCTTCGGAGCGGCGGGACCGCGGAGCTCGAGGCCTTCGCCGAGGCCGCGGGCGTCGGGGTCGTGGCCGCGTGGCGGCGACCCGACGTGTTCCCCAACGACTCGCCGCGATACCTGGGCGCCACCGGACTCGGCGCGGCCCGCACCGTGCGCCCTCGCCTCCTCGAGGCCGACGTGATCCTCGCGCTCGGAACTCGGCTGTCGCAGGTCGCGACGTTCGATTACGCGGTTCCGGGCCCCGGTACCGAGCTGCTGCAGGTCGACGTCGAGCCCGGCTTCCGCGGCGACAGGCCGCGGCCCGCGCGCTCGGTGCAGGCGGACGCGCGGGCGTTCCTGCGGGCGGCGCTGTCCCTGCTGGCGGCGCCGGGCGAGCAGGAGCCGCCACGCGCCGCAGGCGCCACGCCGCTCCGACCCGGCGCCCGGCTCGCGGCGGAACGGGCCGCCGACCTCGCCCGCGACCGCGCGGCGTACCTGGCGGCGGTCGAGCCACCCGACCCGGGACCGCGCGGCGGGAGCGCGCCGGTGCACCCCGCGACCGTGGTCGCGGCGCTGCGCCGGCATCTTCCGCCGGATGCCATCCTCACCACCGACGCCGGCAACTTCGCGAGCTGGCCAGCCCGCTACCTGCCCGTTCCGGCCCGCGGGCGCTTCCTCGGGCCCACCTCGGGGGCGATGGGGTACGGGCTTCCGGCCGCGATCGGGGCCGCGATCGCCTCCCGGGACCTGGATGGTCGGGTTCGGCCGGTGGTCGCCCTGGCGGGCGACGGCGGCGTCGGGATGCTCATGGCCGAACTCGAGACCGCCGTGCGGGAGCGGCTCCGGCTCGCCGTGATCGTCTTCGACAACGCCATGTACGGCACCATCCGCATGCACCAGGAGCGGGCCTATCCGGGCCGGGTCGCCGCCACGGATCTCGGACGCATCGACCTCGCGGCGTTCGCCGCGGCGTGCGGGGCGCGGGGGATACGGGCCGCGCACGACGCGGAGGTCGAGGGGGCGGTGGCGTCGGCGCTGGTCGACCGTGGCGTCGTGCTCGTCCACCTCCTGACCGACCCCCGCGTGATCAGCGTCGACTCGACGCTGCCCGGGTACTCGACGCTGCCCGGATAGCGGGCACCGCGCAGCCGGGACGCAGCGGGCACCCCCGACCGCGGGACACGGCCGATGCGGCGATCAGCCGGGCCCGGCGGCCCGGAACAGCTCCAGGAGGCGATCGTGGTGGCGGGCGGGCGCCGCAACGATCCCGATCGAGGTCGCGGGCCGCGACAGGTCGAACCACGGCTCGCCGTGGGTGGTCGTGACCAGGACCCCGCCCTCCTCGGCGATCAGGCCCGCCGCGGCGACGTCCCAGTTCGACATCCCCGTCGGGTGCACGCACGCGTCGAACCGCCCGGCTGCGGCGTACGAGAGCTCGAGCGCCGACGACCCGAGGTGGCGGGCGGCCCGGACGCTTCGTCGCAGGTCGCCCAGGTCGGAGCGCCAGTCGCGCGGCGCGTAGCCCAGCGCGATCACACAATCGTCCAGCGCCACCTTGTCCGGGTTGCGGATCGCGCGGCCGTTGAGGCGGGCGCCGCGGCCGCGGATGGCCGTGAAGAGCTCGTCCCGGACGGGGTCGAGCACCACGCCCACGGCGGGCTCGCCGTCGACGGAGAGCGCGATGCTGACGGAGAAGATCGGCACCGCGTTGGCGTAGTTCACCGTGCCGTCGAGGGGATCCACGATCCAGGCGCGACCGGCACCGGCGGTGGGGGCATCGCCCGTCGCCGTGGCGTGCTCACCGGATTCCTCCGCGAGGATCGCGTCGCCCGGGAACGAGCGCCGGATCGCATCGATGATGAGCCGTTCCGACAGGTGGTCGACTTCGGTGACCACGTCGCGAGCGCTCTTGCGACGGATCTCCCGGACCCTCCCGAGCCGCTCGAGCTGGACGTGACCGGCCAGGCGCGCCGCGGTCGTCGCGACGCTGATCGCGAGGGCGGCGTCGGCGGGGGACAGGTTCCGGAGGTGGGCCACGAGCGCATTCTATGGGTCGCCCGGTCTATGGGTCGCCCGGCCCGTGTACCGGGTTGCGCCCATGCCCCATCCTGAGCGGGTGCCCCTGATCGCCACCGACCGTCTCACCAGGCGATACCCTGGCGTCACCGCCCTCGACGGCGTCACGCTCTCGCTCGACGGCGGGATCGTGGGGCTGGTCGGCGCGAACGGCGCGGGCAAGTCGACCCTCCTGAAGGTGCTCCTGGGCCTCGTGCGAGCGACCTCGGGGCGCGCCACCGTGCTGGGCCTGGACACCGCGACCCACGGGAGCGAGGTCCGGCAGCGCGTGGGGTACATGCCGGAGCACGACTGCCTGCCGCCCGATATCGGCGCCGCCGACTTCGTCACCCACATGGCGCGCATGAGCGGCCTGCCCGCGGGGGCGGCCCGGGAACGGTCCGCCGAGACGCTTCGACATGTCGGCCTCTACGAGGAGCGGTACCGCGCCATCGGTGGGTACTCGACCGGGATGCGCCAGCGTGTCAAGCTCGCCCAGGCGCTCGTCCACGACCCCCGCCTGCTCCTGCTCGACGAGCCGACCGCCGGGCTGGACCCGGCCGGCCGCGAGGAGATGCTGGCGCTCGTCCGCCGGATCGGGACGGAGTTCGGCATCGCGATCGTCATGGCGTCGCATCTCCTGGGGGAGGTGGAGCGGGTCTGCGACCACCTGGTCGCGATCGACGCCGGCAGGCTCATCCGGTCCGCGCCCCTGACACAGTTCACGGCCCTGACCCGCGTCCTCACCGTCGAGGTCGAGGAGGGCGCCGATCGGCTGGCCGAGGCGCTCGGCCGGTTGGGGCGCACGGCCCACCAGGAGGGCCGGCTCGTACTGGTGGATCTCGACGGCCCGCCGCCGTACGACCTGGTACGCGACCTGGTGGTGGAGCTCGGCCTGCCGCTCGCCCGAATCGAGCAGGGGCGGCACCAGCTCGAGGACCTGTTCCGGACGGTCGAGGAACCCGGGATCGCTCCCGAGGTGGCGAAGGACCCCGAGGCGGCGACGGAGGCGGCACGGTGAGCCCGGTCGGCGGCCAGCCCCTGCCCGGCCCCACCGTGTCCGGCGCGGGCCCCACCGTCGCCACGTCGGCCGGCGGCAGCATCTACGACCTCGGGTACCAGCACTACGACGGTCGCCGCCTCGGGCGGGGCTACGCGTTCCGCTCGCTCTACTCGCACGGTCTCGCTGCCGCGTTCGGCATCGGCCGGAGCGCGCGGTCGAAGGTCATCCCGATGGGGCTCTTCGTGATCGTCCTGGTCCCGGCGATCGTCGAGCTCGGTATCACCGCGCTCGCTGGCGACCTGGTGCAGCCGGTCCGGATCGAGAACTACTTCTCGCTGGTCGGAACCGTGATGCTCCTGTTCTGCGCGGCGGTGGCCCCGGAGCTGGTGGGGCGGGACCAGCGGAACCACGTGCTGTCGCTGTACTTCACGCGGGCCCTGGAGCGGCGCGACTACGCGCTCGCGAAGTTCGCGGCGCTGCTCACCGCGATGCTGCTGATCGCGCTCGTCCCCGAGATCGTCCTGTACGTGGGCAGCGCGCTCGTGCGCCCCGACCCGATCGGCTACCTGCGCGATCACCTGGACCAGCCCGGGCCCATGCTCGCGAGCGCGCTCGTGACCTCGGTCCAGGTCTCGACGGTCGCCCTCGCGATCGCCGCCCTCACCCCGCGACGGGCCTACGCGACCGGGGGGATCGTCGCGTTCTGGTTCATCGCGGACGGGCTTGGCACGCTGATCGCGTCGGCGGGCCAGGGCGAGTGGACGCGCTACGGGGTCCTCCTGAGCCCATCGCTCGTGGGGGACGGTGCCGTCAGCTGGTTCTTCGGCGGCGGAGGCGACGCCATCCTCCGCCGGGCCGATCTTCCGGGGTGGTGGTACGTGATCGTCGCCCTCGTCCTCGCGACCGTCGCCGGCTCAGTCGTGCTGCGGCGCTACGCGAGGATCGCGGCGTGAGCGGCCCGGACCGCCGGCCGCTCTGGGCTCCCGCGCCGGTGCCGGCGGAGGTCGCGGCATCGCCGCTCGCGGCCGTGCACGTCGCGCGCTGGTTCGGGAACGTGGTCGCGGTCAACGACGTCACCTTCGGCATCGGTGCTGGCGTCACCGGACTGCTGGGTCCGAACGGGGCCGGCAAATCGACGCTGCTCCACATGCTGGCGGGCCTGCTGGTCCCGTCCAGCGGGCAGGTGCTGGTCCAGGGTCGCGCGGCCGGCCGGGATCCCGCCGTCTACCGCCAGCTCGGACTGGCGCCCGAACGCGATGCGGCGTACGACTTCCTGACCGGGCGAGAATTCGCACTGCTCTCGGCCCGCCTGGCACGCCTGCCCGACCCGGGCGGGGCCGCACGTCGGGCGATCGCGCTGGTCGACCTGGAGGGCGCCGCGGACCGTGCGATCGGCGGCTATTCGAAGGGAATGCGGCAGCGCGTGAAGCTCGCCGCGGCGCTCGTCCACGATCCACCGATCCTGCTGCTCGACGAGCCGTTCAACGGCATGGATCCCCGGCAGCGGCTGCACATGATGGACCTGCTCCACCGCATGGCGTCGGAAGGGCGTGTGATCCTCTTCTCGTCGCACATCCTCGAGGAGGTCGAACGGCTGGCGCAGCAGGTCCTCGTGATGGTGGCAGGCCGGCTCGCCGCCGCGGGCGACTACCGGGCCCTGCGCCGCCTCATGACCGATCGCCCGCACACCTTCCGGCTGCGCACGAGCGACGACCGTACCATGGCCGCCGGGCTCGTGGCGGAGGCGCCGGTGCTCGGCGTGCAGCTCGTCGAGGGCTCCCTGGACGTCCGCGCGGCCGACTACGGCTCGTTCACCGGCATCGTCGCCCGGGTGGCGAAGCGGGCAGGTGTGTCCCTGTACGAGCTCCGGCCGACCGACGAGACCCTCGAGTCGGTCTTCAGCTACCTGGTGGGACGCTGATGGGTCAATCGCGCGCCGCCTGTGCGACCGGCCGGCCCACCGGCCCGGAGTGCCGCTGATGGGCCGCGACGGCGTCCTCCGCCAGCTCGTGATGCTGACCGCTCGCCAGGCACTCGGGCGCCGGCGGATGCTCCTCGCCGTGCTCGCCGGGTGCGCGCCCATCCTGGTGTCGGCGGTCTACCGGCTCGCGGGAGGCCAGGACTATGAGAGCTGGACTTCCGGGCTGCTCGACAACCTCGTGATCACCACGCTGCTGCCGCTCGTCGCCCTGATCTTCGGCACCTCCGTGCTCGGCGGCGAGGTGGAGGACGGTACCCTCGTCTACCTGCTCGTCCGCCCGATCGCGCGCTGGCAGATCGTGCTCGCGAAGCTGGCAGTGGCCACTGCCGCCACCGCGGCGATCATCGGGGCATCGGCCGTCATCGCGACCGTGATCTCCCTCCCCGGTGGCGCGGGGCCCGGGACTGCGGCGGCCGCCCTCGCGGGCGTCGCCTGGGGTGCACTGATCTACACGTCGATCGCGGTGGCGCTGAGCCTCGTGACGGGCCACGCGCTGATCGTGGGGCTCGCCTACGTGTACATCTGGGAGGGCGTGGTCGCGGGCCTGTTCACGGGCACCCGGTTGATCAGCGTGCACCAGTACGTGCTGGGCGTCGCGGCGGCGCTCGACCCTGCGCAGCCATCGCTGCTGCCATGGCACCTCGACCTGGCGGCCTCGCTGGAGCTGGGCGCCGTGGTGGCCGTGGGCGCGATGCTCGTCGCGATCCGGCGGCTGGCGCGCTTCGAGGTCGCCGAGCGCGGGTGACCGGCGCGGGGCGGCGGCTCAGCGGCAGGACGCCGTGAGCGCTCCCAGCGAGTAGGCGCCGGCGCTCGGAGCCGGCGCCGGCACGGACGTGGTCACCGTGATCGTCCCGCCGGCCGGGATCGGCTGCGTCAGGAAGACCGGGTCGTCGGGCCGCAGGACCCCGCCGCGCGACACCTGGCAGGTGGCAGGGCCCTCCTTCGTGCCCCGATTGGCCACCTGGATGGCGACGCTGGCGCCGCCGTTGGCGAGGATCGCCTGCCCCACCAGCCGCGAATCGAACGGACCCACGCCGGCGGTGAGGACCCTGGCGAGCATCGCGAGCAGGAGCACGCCGATCCCGACCCCGGCCAGCATCGTCGCATGGAGCTGGGTGGCGCTCGGCGCGCCGATGTGCCCGGGGTTGTCCAGCTCGCACAGCGACACGCCGAGCGGCGTGGGGCGGCCGCAGCGAACGCATCGATCGTGCGGCCCGGACGCCAGGGTCGGGTCGAGGGCCGTCGCCGGGAGACGCGGGTCGGGCATGG
>JAJYNP010000049.1 GCA_021786265.1 Chloroflexota bacterium | reverse complement strand
GGGTCCGACCGCGCGGCGTCGCCCGACCCGGCGGACGGGTCGCCCTGGATCGCGTGCCAGGCCACGTCGGGATCGCCGCGATCAGGCATTCGCCTCGGCCAGCGGCGACCGCAGCGACCGCGCGGACCCCTCCCTCGTGAAGGTCGCGCCCGATGCCGCGTTCGCCTGCGCGCCCCGCGTCTGCAGAGCCTCGCGCTCGAGCGTCGGCCCCGCGGCCGGGCTGATCTGTTGCGACTGCGGGTCGCTCGGCGGGTACTGGATCGCCTGCACGTTCCTGATCTTCCCATTCGCGACCGTGACCTGCACCTGGACCAAGCCGCACCGACTGATCGTGAGCACCTGGAACCCGCCGTTCGGCGCGTCATGCGCTGCTAGAGTCGACAGTCGTTCCGGTGTTCGCCGTCCCGTTGAGGCGCCGATTGCCCCCGCTCGTCGATCTCGATGCTGCCCCGGCGCCACGACGGTTGGCCGCGGCCCCGGCGCTGACCCCCTTCCTCAAGTGGCCCGGCGGCAAGACGCAGGAGTTGCCGGCGATCGCCGCGCTTGCGCCCCCGTTGACGGGCCGGTTCGTTGACCCGTTCGTCGGCGGCGGCTCGGTGCTGTTCGCGGTGCCCGCGGAGGTCCCCGCCCTCGCGAACGACGCCTGCCGCGACCTGGTTTCGCTCTACCTCGCGGCGGCGACACGCGAGCCGGTCTTGCGCGGGACGGTGACGGCGCTCGCCGGTGCCTGGGAGCAGCTCCGCGCGCTGGACGAGCTGTTCGCCGAGCTCGGCGCGGCCTTCGAGGCGCTCGACCTGGCACGAGCGGAACGTGCGCTGACCCTTCGCCTGGGTGCTCTGTCCGGGCTGCTCGAGACCACCGGGCCCGGGCTGGCGTCCGGGTTCCTCGAGCGGGCCAAGCGCGACCTGCCTCTGAAGTTCCTGCGAATGCGGCGCGTCGAGGGCGACGTGGGGCGCCCATTGTCGCGACGCGACCTGCTCGCGAACGTCGAGGGGGCGGTGCGCGCCGCGCTCTACATGACGGTGCGGGCGCGGTACAACGAGGCGCGCCTCGCGCGACGCTGGGACGGCGTTCGGTCGGCCGACTTCCTGTTCCTGCGCGAGTTCGCGTATGCCGCGATGTTCCGCTTCAACCGCCGGAACGAGTTCAACGTGCCCTACGGTGGGGTCACCTACAACCGGAAGTCACTCGCGTCGAAGCTCGACGTGCTGTTCGGGGCGCGGATGGCCGAGCGCCTCGCCGCGACGACGCTCAGCAGCCGCGATTTCGAGCCGTTCCTGCGCGACGCCTGCCTGACGCCCGACGACTTCGTGTTCGTCGACCCGCCGTATGACAGCGACTTCAGTGACTACGACAACGTGCCATTCGGGCCCGCCGACCAGCTCCGCCTGCGCGACGCGCTCGCCCGCGTGCCGGCGCGCGTGATGGTCGTGATCAAGGACACGCCCTTCGTGCGCGAGCTGTACGCCGCGCCCCGGTGGTGCCTCCGTGAGAGCTCGAAGACCTACTTGTGGACGATCAAGTCCCGCAATGACCGCTCGGCGACGCACCTGACGATCACGAACTACTGACGACGCCCCCGGGGTGCCAGGCCGGGCGGAGAAACCAGACGGTGTCCGGGTCGGCGCTGGCGAAGGCGTGAGGTGCTGCCCCGGGTCGTCAATCCGCCTGCGTGGGTCCGTTCGGCCCTACTCGACCGGCGCACTCCGCGCCTAGCCTCCCCTCCAGACGGGGGGCCGCCGACGTGCCGTTGCCGCCAGAGTCCTGGCCGGTTCCCTCACCGACGCGAGCCCCATTGGCATCAGCGTCGGGGTGACGTTGCTCGACTCTCGACTCGTGACGCGCTTCCGATTCGCACCGCGCTCGTGCGAGGTCCCGAGGTGCGCGCGTCAAGTCGACCGCGATCGGGCGCCCGCCCGAAGCACCCCCGAAGCCTCCGAGCTGTTGCCTCCACTCGTTCCCGGTGCCCGCCCATGCCACCGGGGCGTCCCCGTTTCCTTCAGCTGAGGAGGTGCGCCGCCCGATTGTCTCGCCGCTCTCCGAGCGGAACTTGAGAACGCGTAAGGGAGGGGGAACTGTGAATCGGAAGTCCTATGTGTGGCTCGCGCTCGCGGTGATGCTGACGCTGGTCACTCCCGCGGCGATGCCGGGCAGCACGGTCCGTGCCGCCGAGACGAAGGACATCGTCGTGCTCGGCACGAGCGACATCCACGGCCAGGTCGACGCCTGGGACTATTTCGGCGACAAGGCGTTTTCTGGCGGCCTCACGAAGGTCGCGACGTACGTCAACAACACGAAGGCGACGAACCCCAACACCATCCTCATCGACGATGGCGACGTGATCCAGGGCACCCCGCTGTCCTATTACTACGAGGTGCTCCACCCCGAGCTCGAGAACCCGATGGCGGCCACGATGAACGCCATGGGTTTCGTCGCCTCGACCGTCGGGAACCACGAGTTCAACTACGGGCCGACGATCTTCAACAAGTACCAGAGTGATGCGGACTTCCCGCTCCTCTCGGCGAACGTCACCGGCTGCGCGGACTACACGTTCGAGCCGTACGTGATCAACCACATGGACGTTGGCGGCGGGGAAACCGTCGACGTGGGCATCCTCGGCCTCACGCCGCCCGCTGTGCCGCACTGGGAGCAGGCCAAGAACATCACGGGTTGCGTCTTCGGTGACCCGATCGTGGCCGCCAACAAGTACGTCCCGGAGATGAAGGCCGCCGGGGCCGACGTGATCGTCGTCGCGGCGCACGCCGGAACCGACGAAACGTACGGCTACGGCCTCGAGGAGGACTTCGCCAAGGCGCTGGCGAACCAGGTCTCGGGCATCGACGTCATCCTGGCCGGGCATGCCCACTCCACGATTGCGGGCGACCTGGTCAATGGCGTCCTCATCACCGAGCCATCCTCGCAGGCCAAGAACGTCTCCGACATCCGCCTGAAGATCACCGGTTCCGGCAGCGACTGGGAGGTCACGCAGAAATCGTCCACCGCCCCGTCCGTCGGCGGGCTGGACGAAGACCCCGTCGTCAAGGCGGTTACCGATCCCTACCACGACGGTGCCGTCGCGTACATCAACACGCCGATCGGGACCGCCGCGGCCGCCTTCACCGGCGGCTTCCAGGCGCGCATCGCCGATGGGCCGACGGCCGACCTGATCAACCAGGTCCAGATGGACTCCGCCGCGGCGGCCGGCTTCCCGGCCCAGGCGTCGCTGGCCGCGCTGTTCAACAACAGCGCCCAGCTGAACGCCGGCCCGATCAAGCTCAAGGACGCGTACGCGCTCTACATCTACGACAACACGCTCTACGTCGTCGACGCCACCGGGCAGCAGATCAAAAACGAGCTCGAGTGGACGGCGGGGTACTTCAACCAGTACTACTACACCCCGGACGGCGTGACCAAGAACTCGCAGATGGCCGACTACAACTACGACCTCTGGTCGGGCATCGACTACAAGATCGACGTCACCAAGCCGGTCGGACAGCGGGTCGTGGAGCTGGACCTGAACGGCAAGCCGCTGGCGATGACCCAGCACGTCAATGTCGCGCTCAACAACTACCGCGCGACCGGCCAGTTCAAGGACGCGACGATCCTCTACCAGTCGACGACCCAGGTTCGTGACCTCATCACGGACTGGATCACGGCCAAGGGCACGATCTCGCCCTCCGACGTCTGCGTCCACAACTACGACCTGCTGCCGCCGCCAGCGACCTGGCTCTCCAGCTCGGCGTCGCAGTCGATCACCCGCGCTGACTACGCCAGTCTCCTCTGGACCGGGTTCGCCGGCTCGACCGGCGACTACATGAAGCTGCCGGGCGAGAAGACGGCGGAAACGACAGTCCCGCGCGAGGGTGCCCTCTATCTCCTCGGCAACAGGGCGATGAACGGCAACTGGGACGTCACCCCGAACCAGGCGCTGCTCAAGTCCTACACCGACTTCGACAGCCTGTCTGCCTGGGCGAAGGTCGCCACGGCCTATGCGCTCGCCGCTTCGATCTACACGCCGGCCAGAAACCAGCTGCAGCCGAAGCAGACGCTGACCAATGCCGACGCGCTCGCGCTCGTCCGTGAGGCCACGTACCCGCTCTTCACGTTCCTCTCGACGAACGACTTCCACGGACAACTTCAACCTAAGGCGCTGAGTAGCTCGAATCCTGCGCTCGTTGGCGGCGCCGCTTATGACATGGCCTACATCAACAACTACAGGGCCCTGAACCCCGCTGGGACGACGCTCCTCGATGCGGGCGACGAGATGCAGGGCACGCCGATCTCCAACCTGCTCAAGGGCGAGTCGGTGATCGACGTCTTCAATCACATGGGCTATGAGGCCGCCGTGGTCGGGAACCACGAGTTCGACTGGGGACTCGGGACGCTCCAGGACCGCATGGCCCAGGCCGACTACCCGATCCTCGCCGCCAACATCTTCCTCACTGGCACGGACACCAGACCGAGCTGGGCCGAGCCGACGGCCATGTTCACCGTGAAAGGCCGCAAGGTCGGCGTGATCGGCGTCACCAGTAAGGACACGCCGACGATCGTCATGGCCGGCAACACCGCGGGTCTCGACTTCCGGCCCGTTGGACCGATCGTCACCCAGCTCGTCTCCGACCTGCGGGCGCAGGGCGCCGAACTCGTCGTCGTCCTCGCCCACATGCCGGACGTGTACGGCGGCAAGGTTACCCAGGAGATCGTCGATGTCGCCCAGCCCGGCGTCGATCTGATCGTCTCGGGTCACTCGCACAGTGGCTACTCGGGCGTGATCAACGGCGTGCCGATCATCCAGGCGTACTCGTCGGGGACCGCGATCGGCGTCTCGAACCTGAGTTACGATCGTCTCCACGGCGGGATCGTCAACGCCAGCCTCAAAGTCGTTACGACGTACAACGCTGGCATGACTCCGGACCCGGGCATCGCCGCCCTCGTCGCCCACTACCAGGACGTGATCGGCCCAACCGTCAACGCCGTCGTGGCAACGCTGGATGTCGGCCCGATCACCCGGACCCAGAACGCCTCCGGTGAGTCCGCGATGGGCGACCTCGTCGCCGACGCGGCCGCCTGGAAGGGCGGGACGCAGATTGGGTTCACGAACCCGGGCGGCCTCCGCGCGGATATCGGCTTCAGCTCGTATCCCCACGATGTTACCTGGACGGACATCTTCAACGTCCAGCCGTTCGACAACAAGCTCGTCACAATGACGCTGACCGGCAGCCAGCTCTACGACGTGCTTGAGCAGCAGTTCGTGACTAAGCGCATGCTGCCGATCTCGGGCTTCAAGTACACGTGGAATTCGGCGAATCCCGTCGGATCGAAGATCGTTTCCGTGACTCTGAAGGACGGCACGCCGGTCCTCAAGGACACGACCGCCTACACCGCGACGATGAACGAGTACATCGGGACTGGCGGGGACGGGTTCTCCTCGTTCCTCGCCGGCACGAACTTCACGCGCATCGGCGTGAGTGACCTCGACGCGCTGCTCGGCTACGTCCAGCACGTGTGGGGCACTCCGGGCCAAGCGGGCGCAACGCCCATCGACCCGACGGTGTACCCGAAGATCGACGGACGAGTCACCAAGCTGTAGTCCCGTTCCGGCGGACACGGTCCGCGGATCGGATTCGACGGGAGGGAGCCGGGAGGCTCCCTCCCGTTTGCGCGTTTGCTCGCGGTCGAGGGTGCTCGCCTACGCTCCCAGCACCCGATCGAGCCAGGAGTCGTCGACGATGCCGTCGCGGATCGCGCGGCGGTACGTCTCGATCGTCTCCCGGACGCCGTCCTCGAGCGGCGTCAGTTCCCGCGCGCCGAACGCTGCCTCGAACGGCCGGCCGTCGAACGCCTCGGGGAGGGGGAGTGGTGTGTGGTCATGGGAGATCATCGGCCGGCTGGCCGGCTCCGCCCGCCCGATCATCTCGACGACCTCGTCGACTCCGACGCGCGGCCCCGGGAGGCTGTACACCGGCGCGCCACCGGAGTCCGACCGCGCCGCATCCAGGAACGCCTTCGCCGCGTCGTCCACGAACTGGAACTGATAACGGCCGCCGAAGCCGATGCGGTACGGGCGGCCCGCGGCGGCCGCGATCATCGCGACGGTCGGCTTCGAGGTGATGCCCTGGTCGCGCCCG
Organism: Chloroflexota bacterium; assembly: GCA_021786265.1. Next base: position 1,882 of record JAJYNP010000049.1, on the reverse strand, counting down.
GGGCCATACACCGAATGCGGCCGCAACCCCACGCTCGCGACGCCCTGCGTGGCCCACCAGATCGCGGCATCCAGCTCGTTCGCGACCTTGAACACGCCGTAGTGCGTGGTGGGGCGGAGCGCCGCGTCGGCGGGGAGAGTCTCGTGCGGGTAGTCGGACTTCGGCCCATAGACTGCCGCGCTGCTCGCGTACGTGACGCGACCGATCCCGAGCCGTCGCGCGAGCTCGAAGATCGCCACCGTGCCGGTGACGTTGACGCGCGCCCCGGCGAGCGGGTCCGCCGCGCAGAACGGGACCTGGAGCGCGGCGAGGTGAACGATCGTCGTGATCGCGCGCGCCCTCGACGCCGCCTCGAGCGCGTCGACATCGGCGATGTCCCCACGGACCCAGTCGACCTGCCGCAGTTCGTCGTCGGACAGGACCAGCCGGAGTCGGTGCGTGGATCCGCCGGACGTGAGGACGGTCACCGGGACGCTCTCGCGAACGAGGTTCGCGACGACCCGCGAGCCGATGCACCCCGTCCCGCCCGTGACGAGGAAGCGCTCGTCTGCCATCGGGTCAGCCCACCACTTCGTAGGCCGCGACGTCCATGCCCGTGTGGAGCGCGTTCAGGTCCGGCTGGAGCGCCTGGTGCTCGGCCGACGTCCGCCAGCCCGTGGCAGCGTCGACGCTCTCGAACCGCAGCACCATCTGGTACCGCCCCGTCTGCACGAGCTCGCGAAGCAGCCAGACATCCACGAACCCCGGCGACTTCGACATCGCAGGGCGGTAGCGCGTCGCGAAGAGCGCCTCGAAGTCGGCCGCATGGCCCTCGAGGACGTTGAACGTGAGGTGGCGCTCGATCATCTCCGCCTCCATCCGGGCTGCCGTCCCGGTTCGCTGCTCCTGTTGTCTGCGCACGTGGTCGGCCTGCCGTCGTCCTGCCTGCGGGCGCCTCTCCGGCCGCCGACCGCTCGATCCCCCCAGCCTTCAGCGGTCTTACCACTTGACCAGACGTTCGACAGGAGGCTAGCATGGCGGCCGGGGGCCAGGGAGGACGAACGCGCGTGCCAGTCGACGCCGAACCGAAGCCCGGAACCGCCCCGAACGCCTCACCGGACGGGCGGTTCCGCGTGATCGCGCGCAGCACGCTCCCCGAGGAGATCGCCGCTCGCCTGCTGGCCCTCATCCGTGCACGCGAGCTGCGGCCCGGCGACAAGCTTCCGCCCGAACGGACGCTCGCCTCGATGATGGAGGTGAGCCGGCCGGTCCTTCGCGAGGCCCTGCGCGCGCTCGCGCTCATGAAGGTCGTCGACATCCGCCAGGGCAGCGGCACGTACGTGACGTCGCTCGAGCCGACGCAGCTCGTCTCGCACCTCGAGTTCGCGTTCTCCACCGACACGGTCGCGCTCGCCCAACTGCTCGAGGCGCGCCGCGTCGTCGAGGTCGGCAACGTCCGCCTCGCCGCAGAGCGGATCCGCGACGAGCAGCTTGCGTCGCTCGAGTCGATCCTCGCCGACCTGCGCCGCGTCGTCGACGATCCCGCCGTCTTCAGCGACCTCGACATCGCGTTCCACGACACGGTCTGCGCGGCCGCCGGCAACTTCCTGCTCGGCCAGTTCATGGCGATCATCAACACGCTCGCGAAGGTCAGCCGGGAGCGGACGGGCTCCATGCGCGAGGTGCGACAGGCGACGCTCGCCGCCCACGCCCGCATCCTCGCCGCGCTGCAGGCCCGCGATCCCGAGGCCGCCACGCACGCGATGCAGGAGCACCTCGACCACGTGGAGCGGGCGCTCGGGGCGGGGCCCGCCGTCGCGGAGCCGGCGCGATGAAGATCGCGGGACGCAACGTGCTCGATGCCGCACCCGCCGAGGTGTTCGCCGCGATCTGCGAGATCGGA
>JAJYNP010000039.1 GCA_021786265.1 Chloroflexota bacterium | reverse complement strand
GGCGTACGACTCGCGGCCCGTGAGTCCCAGCGAGTCGGCGCTCTCCCCGGGCAGGAACTGCAGGGGGAGCACGCCCATTCCGACCAGGTTCGAGCGATGGATCCGTTCGAAGGACTGGGCGAGCACCGCCCGCACCCCGAGCAGGTTGGTGCCCTTGGCGGCCCAGTCGCGGGAGCTGCCCGAACCGTACTCGCGCCCGCCGATCACCACCAGCGGCACGCCCTCGGCCGCGTATCGCATCGCCGCGTCGTAGATGGACAGGACTTCGCCGGACGGCTGGTGCTCGGCATAGGGCCCCTCGCGCTCCACCAGCCGGTTGCGCAGCCGGATGTTGCCGAACGTGCCGCGCATCATCACCTCGTGGTGGCCGCGCCGCGAGCCGTAGCTGTTGAACTCGAGCGGGGCGACGCCGTGCGCCTGCAGCCACTGCCCGGCGGGGCTCCACGGCGCGATCGAACCGGCGGGGGAGATGTGGTCGGTGGTGACCGAGTCGCCCAGCAGGGCCAGCACGCGGGCGCCCTCGATGTCGCGGACCGGTGCCGGCTCGGCGGCCAGCCCCTCGAAGAAGGGCGGCCGCGCCACGTACGTCGACGCGGCGTCCCAGGCGTACCGGTCGCCGGATGGGATCGGCAGCGCCCGCCACCGGTCGTCGCCCTCGAAGACGTCGGCGTACGTGCGCCGGAACAGCTCGGGGTCGATGGCGGTGTCGATGGCCGAGCGGATCTCGTCGGCCGACGGCCAGATCTCCTCGAGCATCACCGGCCGCCCGTCCGGATCGCGCCCGATCGGCTCGCTGGTGAGGTCGACGTCGACCCGTCCGGCCAGCGCGAAGGCGACCACCAGCGGGGGCGAGGCCAGGTAGCTGGCCCGGGCCAGCGGGTGGATGCGGCCCTCGAAGTTCCGGTTGCCCGACAGGACGGCGGCCACGGTGAGATCGTGCTGCTCGATCGCCTGCGCGGTCGGTGCGTCGAGCGGACCGCTGTTCCCGATGCAGGTCGTGCAGCCGTAGCCGACCAGCTCGAACCCGAGCCGTTCCAGTGGTTCCATGAGCCCGGCGGCCTGCAGGTACGCGGTCACCGCGCGCGACCCCGGAGCGAGGCTGGTCTTGACCGTGGGGCCCACGGTCAGCCCGCGGGCGACCGCGTTGCGCGCGAGGAGCCCGGCGCCGATCATCACGGTGGGGTTCGACGTGTTGGTGCAGCTGGTGATCGCGGCGATGGCGACCGACCCGGTGCGGACGGACGCCCGGGCCCCGTCGAGCTCGATCTCCACCGCCGGGTAGGGCGACGCGCCCGGCGCGCCCGGGTTGCCCGCCGCCTGCTCCGCCGTCGTCCCCCCGGCCTTCGGCGGGTACGCGGCACGGAACGACTCCCGGAGCGTGCGGAGCGGCACGCGGTCCTGCGGGCGGCGCGGACCGGCGACGCTGGGCTCGACCGCGGCGAGATCGAGGTCCAGGACCACGTCGAACTCGGGAACCGCGCCGGGCTCGCGCCACAGGCCGTTGACCCTGGCGTAGCGCTCGACCAGCTCCACCTGCGCCGCGTCGCGGCCGGTCAGCCGGAGGTACGCCAGCGTCTCGTCGTCGATGGGGAACAGCGTGGCGGTGGCACCGAACTCCGGCGACATGTTCGAGATGGTGGCCCGGTCGGGGAGGGAAAGCGTCGCGAGGCCGTCGCCGGCGAACTCGACGAACGAGCCCACCACGCCCTGACGGCGCAGCATCTCGGTCACGGAAAGCACCAGGTCGGTGGCGGTGCTGCCGCGCGGGAGCGCACCGGAGAGCCGGACGCCGACGACGCGTGGCACGGGCTGGTAGAGGGGCTGGCCCAGCAGCACGGCCTCCGCCTCGATGCCGCCGACGCCGTAGCCGAGCACGCCCAGCGCGTCCACCATCGTGGTGTGCGAGTCGGTGCCGACCAGCGTGTCGGGGAAGGCGACGGCGCGGTCCTGTTCTTCGCGCCGGGTGACCACGGTCGCCAGGTACTCGAGGTTGACCTGGTGCACGATGCCCGTCCCCGGCGGGACCACGCGCAGGTCCCTGAATGCAGTCTGGGCCCAGCGGAGGAGCTGGTAACGCTCGCCGTTGCGCTCGTACTCCCGCCGGACGTTGAAGCTGAACGAATCGGGCAGCCGGTACCGGTCGACCTGGACGGAATGGTCGATGACGAGGTCGGCAGGCACCAGCGGGTTGATGCGGGCCGGATCGCCGCCCAGGTCGGCCATCGCGTCGCGCATGGCGGCAAGGTCCACCACGGCGGGGACGCCGGTGAAGTCCTGCAGCAGCACGCGCGCCGGCATGAACGGGATCTCGGCCTCGACCTCGGACCCGGGTCGCCAGGCGGCCAGCGTGCGGACCTCGTCCTCGCCGACGATCCCGCCGCCGGCATGGCGGAGCACGTTCTCGAGCAGGATCTTGACGGTGACGGGGGTGCGCTCGGCCCGGTAGCCGAGCGGCGCAAGCGCATCGAGCCGGTAGTGATCGGGCAGTCCCGGCCCCAGCGGAGCACGGGCAGCGAAGGGATCGGGCCGAATCGGACGGGACGGCATGGTGCTCGAACCTCCCAACCGCGCCGGTCGGCGCGGGACCATCGGCACCTGACGGGAGCGCCCGTCTCGGGTCGAGACGTACGAAGGAGACGAGTATAGCGGGTGACCCGGAGCGCCCGGCCCGGGTGGTTCGGCACCACGAGCCCGTCGGTGGGCGAGGTGGGCAGTGCCACGCATCAGGCCGTTGGCGGCCGAGATGGGCGGCGCGCGGCCACGAACCGGTTGCCCGAGGGCTACGATCGGCGTGAACGCAATTGGCCGGACGCAATGGGCGTGGCCGGCGCCTGGTGGCGAGCGGAGGGCGACGTGCGGTCGTGGTGGCGGCGCGTGAACGAACGGCGGATCGCCGGTGACCGTGGTGGGGCGGGCGGCGCCGACGATGGCGGCGCGGCGGGCGGCGGCGCTCGCCACCCGGCTGGCGCCGGCGACTGGATCATCACGGGCCATCCCGATCTGCCGGGCGTCCGTCACGAGCCCACGTCCGGCGCCGGCGACCAGCCCGCGCCGGACGGCAACGTCGACCAGCCCGCGGCGTCCGCCGCCACCGAGCCAGCCCCCGACCCGGGCCTCCCCCGCATCGGCTTCATCGGGGCCGGGCACGTCGGCACCGCGCTCGGGGTGGCCCTGCGGAGAGCGGGCTGGCCGGTGACCGCCGTGGCCTCGCGGGATCCCGGGCGGCGCGACCGCTTCGTCGGCCTCGTCCCGGGCACGCACGGGTTCGCGGAGCCCCCCGCGGTCCTCGACGAGGTCGACCTGGTCTTCGTAACCGTCCCCGACGACGCGATCGCCGGCATCGCCTCGCAGCTGCGCCTGTACAGCGGACAGGCGATCGTCCATACCAGCGGCGTCCTGCCGGCATCCGTCCTGGCGCCTGCCATGGCCGCGGGCACCGAGGCCGGGAGCTTCCATCCGCTCGTGGCGTTCGCCGACCTCGACGCGGCGCTGGCCGCGCTGCCGGGCGCCACCGTGGCCATCGAGGGCGACGAGCCACTGATGCCACTGCTCGGGGACCTGGCCGGTGCGCTCGGCGCGCGCGCGGTGCGCGTGACGGCGGCCGGCAAGCCACTCCACCATGCCGCGGCCGTGCTGGCGGCCGGCGGGCTCGTCGCGCTCCTCGACACGATCGCGCAGCTCGGAGCGGTGGCCGGCCTGGACGAGGAGGAGGCCCTTCGGACGTACGGTGGGCTCGCACGCCAGGGGCTGGACAACGCCGCCCGCCTCGGCATCGGCGCGGCGCTCACCGGCCCGGTGGTCCGCGGCGACCTCGGCACCGTGCGGGCACACCTCGACGCACTGCGCCGCCTTGCGCCCGACGTGCTGCCCGTCTACCTCGCGCTCGGACGGCGGACCGTGGCCCTGGCCGTCGCGCGTGGCGAGCTCGGGCCGGAGTCGGCCGCGGAGCTGCTGACGTTGCTTGCACCGGCCGGTTGAGTGGGTACCATAGACGTCATGCAGCACAGCCTCGCCCCTGGGCGTTCCATCCGCCTCATGCCGCGTTTCGTGGCACCGTCCACGCACGGGCGAGAGGCGCGGCTGGGCCTCCACCGCATGGCCACCGGGATGGTCCCGGGCGCGCCGAGCCCCTCGCGCGCCGGCCGCCGCATGGGGCTGCGCGATGGGCGGGGCATGACCGTGGCGGCGCCGCGCCCGCGGGCCACGGGGCTGCTGCGCCGCGAGCCCGTCCTGCACTGGACAAGCGACCTGGCGGGGCGTCGCCTGACGGCGCCGCTCCGCGCCGCCCCGTGGCATCGCTGAGGCACGAGACGGCCGGCGCTCGTCCCACCGCGCGCGCCATGTCCGCGGGTGGCCTGGTGGTCCGCACCGCCGGCGAGGAGCCCGAGATCGTGCTGGGCCGCCGCAACCGGCCGCGCGAGGGCGTCGCCTGGACCCTGCCCAAAGGCACGCCCTCGGCGGGGGAGTCGGTCGAGGAGACGGCGCAGCGGGAAGTCGAGGAGGAGACCGGGCTCGCCGTCCGGATCGTCGAGCCCGTCGGTTCCATCCGATACACGTTCGTGCAGGCCGGCACGCGCGTGGACAAGACCGTGCATCACTTCCTGATGGTCGCGACAGGGGGGAACCTGGCAGACCATGACGCCGAGTTCGACGAGGTCCGCTGGGTGCCGCTGACGGAGGCGGCGCACCTGTTGAGCTACGAGACAGAGCGTGAGATCGTCGAACGCGCGCGGCCGGCGATCGATGCGCTCCGGGAGCGCGGCGCGGCCTGATTCGCGCGCCGCCAGGGAGAGACCGCCATGCAGGCCACCGCGCTGCTCGAGCGGCACCGCGCGCTCGGGGCACGCCTCGTGGAGTTCGCGGGCTGGGAGATGCCCGTCCAGTACCGCGGGATCATCGAGGAGCATCGCGCCGTGCGACAGCGGGCGGGTGTCTTCGACCTCTCGCACATGGGCGAGCTGCACGTCACCGGCCGCGACGCGGGGGCGGCCCTCGCGTACGCGCTGGCGACCGATCCGCCGTCCCTTGCCCTCGGTCGGGCCCACTACAGCATGATCTGTGCCCCCGACGGCGGCGTGATCGACGACCTGATCGTGTACCGGCTCGCGGAGGAGCACTTCCTGGTCGTCGCGAACGCCGGCAACCGCGCCGTGGTCGCCGACGAACTTCGCGCCCGGCTGGCCGGCTTCGACGCCGCGCTCGACGACGCGTCGCTGCGGACGTCGCTGGTGGCGATCCAGGGCCCGCGCGCCCTGCAGGTGCTGGCCCCGCTCACCGGCGTGGACCTGGCCTCGCTCCGGTACTACGCCATCGCGGAGGGGCGCGTGGCCGGGGTGCCGGCCCTGGTGGCCCGGACCGGGTACACCGGTGAGGACGGCTTCGAGTGCTTCGTGGCCTGGGACGAGGGGCCAGCGGTCTTCGACGCGCTCCTCTCGGCGGGCGCCTCCGAGGACGTGATCCCGGTGGGCCTCGGCGCCCGGGACACGCTGCGCCTGGAGGCCGGCATGCCCCTCTACGGCAACGAGCTGGGGCGGGACACCACCCCCTTCGACGCGGGGCTGGGCCGGGTGGTGAAGTTCGCCAAGCCCGGCGATTTCGTGGGGCGTGCGGCGCTGGCGGCGGCCCAGGACCGGGGGCGCTCGAAGGCGCTGGTCGGGCTGATCGTGCGCGGTCGCGGCATCGCCCGCCACGGGTACCCGGTGCACGAGCCGGGCGCCGGGGCCGCCTGCGGCACGGTCACCAGCGGTACCCAGTCGCCCACCCTCGGCGAGCCGATCGCGATGACCTACGTGCCACCGGCCGACGCCGGCGCCGGTACGATGCTCGATGTTGCGATCCGGGAGACGCGCGTGCCTGCGGAGGTCGTGGCGCTTCCCTTCTACCGCCGCCCGGCCTGACGGGCGCACGATCCGGACCGGCTCGCACAGGGACCGGGCCCGCACAGGGAGATGAACGTGGACGTGAGGGAGGGTCTCCTCTACACCGACGAGCACGAGTGGCTGCGGGTGGAGGGCGAGACCGGGGTGGTCGGGATCACCGCGTACGCCGCCGAGCAGCTGGGCGACGTCGTGTTCGTGGAGCTGCCGCAGGTGGGCCGGACCCTCGAGCGCGCGGAGGCGTTCGGGGTGGTCGAATCGGTCAAGGCCGTGAGCGACCTCTTCGCGCCGGTCGCCGGCCAGGTGCTCGAGGTCAACGCCGAGCTCGCCACGCGGCCCGAGCTGCTGGACTCCGATCCCTACGGCGCGGGCTGGATCGTGCGCCTGCGGATCGCCGACGAAGCGGCCACCACCGAGCTGAAGGACGCGGCGGCGTACCGTGCGCTGATCGGGGCCTGACGCCATGCCCTACGGGCCGCACACGCCGGCCGACCGGGCGCGGATGCTCGCCGCCCTGGGCATGGGGTCGGTCGACGAGCTCTTCGACGACATCCCGGCCGCGGTCCGGGCCCACGGGCTCGACCTCCCCGGGCCGGAGCCCGAGCTGGAGCTGGCCACACGCCTCGGCGGCCTGGCGGCCCGCAATCGGGTCGACCTCGCGAGCTTCCTGGGTGCCGGCGTCTACCGCCACTACGTCCCGGCCGCCGTGGACCAGGTCGTGTCCCGCGGCGAGTTCGCCACCGCGTACACGCCCTACCAGCCCGAGATCAGCCAGGGCACGCTGCAGACCATCTACGAGTACCAGTCGCTGCTGGCCGAGCTGACCGGGCTCGACGTGGTCTCTGCGTCCCACTACGACGGCGCCACCGCCACCGCCGAGGCCGCCCTGATGTGCCTGCGCGCCACCGGGCGGGACCGGGTCCTGGTCAGCGGCGCGATCCATCCGCAGTACCTGGCCACCACCCACACCTACCTCGACGGCACGCGCTTCGCGGTCGAGCCGATCCCGACGCACCCCGACGGGACGACCGACCTCGACGCGCTCGGACGGCTCCTGGCCGACGGGGGGCGCCCGGTGGCCGGGGTGGTGCTCGCGCAGCCCAACGTGTTCGGCGTGCTCGAGCCGATGGCCGAGGCGTCGCGCCTGGCGCACGCTGCCGGGGCGCTGTTCGTGGCCGCCGTGGAGCCCGTGTCGCTGGCGGTCCTCGCGCCCCCCGGGGCGTATGGCGCGGACATCGCCGCGGGGGAAGGGCAGCCGCTGGGACTGCCGCTCGGGTACGGCGGGCCGTACCTGGGCATCCTGGCCGCGACCACGGCGCTCACCCGCCAGGTGCCGGGACGCCTGGTGGGCCGCACCACCGACGCCGACGGGCGCCGCGCGTTCGTGATGACGCTCCGCGCCCGCGAGCAGGACATCCGCCGGGAGCGGGCGGCGAGCAACATCTGCACCAACCAGGCGCTGTGCGCCCTGACGGCCACGGTGTACCTCGCCACGATGGGACCGCACGGCCTGCGCGACGCGGCCGCCCTGGGCGCCGCGCGTGCCCGCGAGCTGGAGCGCGCGCTGGCGGCGGCCGGTGCGCCGCGGATCCACGCCGCCCCGTACCTCAACGAGTTCGCGGTGCGGATCCCCGACGCCCCGCGGATCCACGCCGCGCTGCTCGAGCGCGGCATCCTGGCCGGGCTCCCGCTGGCGAGCTGGTTCCCCGCGGACCCCGTGCTGCGCGACGCGCTGCTGGTCTGCGCCACGGAGGTGACGCGGCCCGCCGAGATCGAGGCGTTTGCCTCGGCCCTGGCCGACGTGACGGCGGGGGTGGCGGCATGACCGAGCTGCGCGAACCCCTCGCCCTCCCGCCGGCACCCGGGACCGCCGCCCCCGGTCCGGGACGCGCCGCCAGCGCGGGCCTTCGTCCCGCCGTCGGTCCCGTGCTGCAGCCTACCCTCGACGAGCTGTCGCGCCCGGGCCGCGGCGTGACCCGCGTCCCGCACCCCCCGGCCGACGCGCTGGCGGGGATCCCGGCGGAGCAGCTCCGCGCGCTGCCCCCGGCGTTGCCCGAGGTGGACGAGCCCGAGGCGGTGCGCCACTTCGTCAACCTCTCCCATCTCAACTTCGCGGTCGACACGGGCTTCTACCCCCTGGGCTCGTGCACCATGAAGTGGAACCCCAAGATCAACGAGTGGGCGGCGCGCCTGCCGGGCTTCGCCGACCTGCATCCGCTGGTTCCCGACGCGG
>JAJYNP010000133.1 GCA_021786265.1 Chloroflexota bacterium | reverse complement strand
GGCGGCGCACAGCAGATCCCAGGCCGATGGTGCAGCCGGTGGCCGACGATCTGGGATTGCTGCGATGGCCGGCGTTCCCGCCGCGCGACCACCCGGACACAGCCAGGGCCGTGTCAAGTCTTGACACGGCTTCGAGGACGGGATCATGCGCCCGAAGGGAGCCCTTGTCAAGGGGTTTCGGGGCTTGTCAAGGGGCCGGACCGGCGTTTCGGGCCCCGATCGACCGCGTGTCAATACCCCCCCAGGGTATTGACATGGCCCTGCCGGCCGCGGGCGGGCGCGGACTCCTTGATCGTGCCGGCCCGCTTTGACGTCGTGCGTGGCAATAACCCGAGTAGTTGGCTGGGTCGGCTGCCGAGAATCTGCCAGCGTCAGTCGCCGAGAGCCTTGGCGAGCGCCTCCCGAGCATCCGCGTAGTAGAGGACGCTGACCTTCGTCGCGATGTCGTCACTCAGCTCGCTGAGCTGACGCCGGGCGGAGATCGGTGCCAGCAGCGTGGACGCCCCCTTCTCGGCGGCGAGTTCGGCCGCCGAGACCGCGTTCGGCACCGTCTCCATGCCACCGCCGAGGTTCAGCCCGCCGATGGCGATCAGCCCACCTCGTAACCCCTTCTCCGCAAGGGCGCTGGCCAGTGCGAGCAGGACGGGCAGGCCGACACCAGCTCCGCTCCGAGCCGAGTCGAACGCCCGCATCTGGACGTTGAACTCGTGCTGGCGAGGATCGCGGTGGAAATGATCGCCGACGAGCTCGGGGGTACGCACCAGCAGGTTCCGCTCCGCTATCTTGGCGCTCTCGCGGAACGGCACCGGCGCAGGCTGGTTGAGGATCCGGACCCCCGATCCAGGGCCCACGGTCACCTCGATCCGGAAGAGGCCCGGGTGCTCCCCGTCCCCGCCGGGGCTGATGGCCCACACCTGTCCGGGCGGGAGCGGATCTGTCCCGATTTCGTCAGGCTCTGGAGTGGTCACGAACTGCTCGACGCCGCTCTCGCCCATCGTGTAGCTGAAATGCGTGTTGCGGAACTCCATGGCCCCCACGCGCTTCTGCTGCTCCTTGACCCGCCTGCGCGACTCCATCGCCAGCCGCACCGCCCATTCGGAAGATGGCTCGTATCGGCGCGGACTCGGTGGCCTTCATTGACGGGGAAGGTGAACCACAACGACACGACCTGAGCGAGCTTCAAGCCCACAAAGTGTCGCCTCGGCAGCTGAAGCCTGGCAGGAGCGTCGCGCCGGTTTCCCCCGGCTTGTTCGTGTCCACAGGCCAGCCGTCGATCAGGCCTCAGGCTCGCGGGTGCCCGCGGCGCTCCCGGGGTCCGTGACAGGCTTGGTCACGCTCTCTTGGTCGGAGCGGGCCGCAGATCCGGCATCGCGAGATTCGTCGATGCCACTGGCGCGCCGTCGTCCGCGCGTGACCGGGGTCCGGCGTAGCCGGATATGCACCCGGTAGCGATCCCCGCGCATGATGGACCGGGTGAACTCGACCGGTCGCCCGCCGCTCCAGCCGACTCGTTCGACCACGAACCCGGGGGATCCCGGCTGGACCTCGAGGTGCCTGGCGACGTCGCCATCCACCTGCGTCACGACGTACGTCTCTTCCGCCTCCTCGATCTCGACGCGGTAGGTTGCTTCGAGGACCTCGTACAGCGACCTGTCCGCAAGGTCGACAGATTCGAGGCCCGGGAACACGGCCGCTGGGAGGTGGGCAACCTGGAGGCCCATCGGTTGGCCATCGCCGCACCGCAGCCGCTCCAGCCGCACGACCGGGGTTCCATCAGGGACCTGCAGTCGTTCGGCGACATCGGGATCGGCCGGAACCAGCGAGGCGGCGAGAACGCGGGACGAGGACGACAATCCGCGCGCCCGCATCTCCTCCGAGAAGGACGTCAGCGCGTGTGGGCCGGCCGTAATGGTCGGGTCACGGACGAACGAGCCGCGCCCCGCATGACGAATCACCAGGCCTTCCTGGGCCAGGTTCGCGAGGGCCTGCCGGATGGTGGTGCGGCTCGCCCCATACAGCTCGATCAGTTCGAGCTCACCCGGGATGCGCGCCCCCGGTGCCCATGCCCCGGACAGGATCAGATCGCGCAGGTCATTCGCCACCTGGTGGTGGAGCGGAATCTGACTCGACCGAGAGACGGGCTTCGGGCTGTCCGCTGTCGTCATCCTGTCCTCTTGTGCCTGTCATGACATTATGACATCATGCCCGGTGCGCGTCGCTTCTCCTGCTGTCGATGCCGGGGACACCGCGCGCAATCGTAGCCGGGGGCATCCCGCGCCCAGGGCAAGGCCCGAAGCCGGACTTGAGCCTCGACCGAGGAGGAGTACATGCGCAAGCTGGGGGCGATCGTCGCGACCGCGCTGTTGCTGGCCGGATGCAGCTCGAGCGGATCGACGACGGCGCCAACGCAGGCGGCCGGAGCGAGCCAGCCGGCGGTCACCGCTGCGGCGCCGGCCAGTGCCACGGCGCCGGCCTCCGCGGCAGGCACGCCTGTGACGATCACGTACCTCACACACTGGCCGCCGCAGCAGGTCGACCTGCTCAACACGTACATCAAGAAGTTCGAGTCCGCCAACCCGAACATCACGGTGCAGGTCCGGGCCGTGCCGTTTGGCAGCCTGCTGACGACCCTCCGGACGCAGGCGGGGAACCCGAGCGGTCCGACGATCGCCGGCATCTACGATCTCTGGCTGCCGGAACTCGTCCAGGACGGGATCGCCGCTAAGGCCCCGGCCGCGCAGCTCCAGGACATTCAGCAGAACTGGCCGGCCAACCTCGTGTCGGGTGCGGTTACCGTGGGCGGCTCGGTCTACGGCTATCCGAACGAGATCGACCTCTACATGCTCAACTACAACAAGAAGCTGTTCGCGGACGCCGGCCTTTCGGGTCCGCCAACGACCTGGCAGGAGCTCGTCACGGATGCGAAGGCGCTGACGAAGCGCGATTCGTCCGGGAAGATCACCCAGCAGGGCTTCGGGCTCATCAACAGCTGGGATTCCGGGGTCGTCCACCCGTGGCTGTCGTTCGTCCTCTCCGACGGCGGCAAGCTCCTCGACGGGACCACGCCGCAGCTGACATCACAGGCCGTGGAGGACGTGACCTCCCTCTACGACCAGCTGATCCACCAGGACAAGGTCACTGACCCCGCGATGGGCACCTCGAACGCCAACACGACGGGCCCGTTCCTCGACAACTTCACGAACGGGAAGACGGCCATGATCGTGATGGCGAACTGGTGGGAGAGCGCCCTCCAGGCCGCGATGAAGTCGAACTTCGACAACGTCGGGACGGCGCCCATCCCGGTCGGACCGCACGGCGACGCCGCCCACAGCGTCTCCTACGCGTGGCTCACGATCGTCAACGCACACGCAACGGCCGATCAGCAGGCCGCTGCCTGGAAGTTCCTGCAGTGGCTACACGACACGGGCAGCGGCGACACCGCCGGGGCGTCGGGGATGGGTGATCTGCTCATGTCGATGGGCATCCTGCCGAGCAGCAACTTCGACGTGCAAGCATTCCAGAGCAAGCTCGGGGCGCCCTTCCTGAAGGCGTACGTGGATGGGCTCGCTTCGGCGGTCCCGTTCCCGATCGTTCTGGGGGGCGCAGAACTGACCGTGGCGATCCAGAAGTCCATCGAGAGCGTGGAGTTCGGGCAGGCCGCGCCGCAAGCGGCGATGCAGTCGGCCCAGAGCCAGGCACAACAGATCCTCGGGCAGTACTACAAGTAGGCTTGGGGCAGATGCCGCAGGGGCCTGGGAGGGCGCGCAGGTGCCCCTCCCGGGCCCCCGGTGATTCGCCGCTGCGTTGCGAAGGACTGCGCCGGTGAGCCGCGCTCGCGTTCAGCTGCTCTGGTCGAGCATCTTCCTGGCGCCCGGCGTCGGGCTGATCACGTTGTTCGTGTTCATCCCGATCGTCCTGACCGCCTGGATCAGCCTGCACCAGTGGTCGATGTACACGCCGCTCACGTCGATGACGTTCGTCGGCCTGGCGAACTACGTCGACGTCATCGGCGATTCCGTCTTCCAGCAGGCGCTGCTCAACACGTTCCTCTACTCGGTCGTCAGCATCCTGCTGATCGTGCCGCTGTCCGTGTTCTTCGGCATCTTCCTCTACCGCCCGACGATCCGCGGGCGAACCGTGCTCCGGACGATCCTCTTCGCGACCTACATGGTGCCCACGGTCGCGGTGGCCATCGTGTGGGGCTACCTGTACTCGCCGCTGTACGGGCCGATCGACCAGCTCCTCAGCATTGCGCACCTGCCGACGCAGCCATGGCTCGGATCGACCGGCCAGGCCATGCTCTCGATCATCATCCTCAACATCTGGCAGACCCTCGGGTACTACACGGTCCTCGTCCTCGCCGGCCTCACCCAGATTCCGCAGGATTACTACGACGCGTCGGCGATCGATGGGGCAGGCACCCTCGGACAGACCCGCTACGTGACCATCCCGTTGCTCCACCGGACGCTGGTGTTCGTGATCGTGATCGCGGCGATCAACACGCTCCAGGTGTTCGACCCGATCTACGTGCTGACGCAGGGCGGTCCGGTCAACAGCACGAACGTGCTGACGTTCGACATCTATCAGACGGCCTTCGAGTTCGGGCGCGCCGGGGCGGCGAGCGCGATGGCGGTCCTCCTCCTGATCGCGCTCGCCGTGGCCGTCACGACGTTCCTGCGCGTGACGAGGGAGGACTAGCTCCATGACCCGCCAGCCCGCTGCCACGCGAGCGGAGGGCCCGGGGGGCCACAGCGGATCCGTACTGCGCCGGGCGCCACTGCGCACTGCGCAGTACGCGGTCCTCCTCATCACCGCGCTCGCTGCGCTGTTCCCGCTCTACTGGATGGTCGCCTCGAGCCTCAAGTCGGCCAACGAGCTGACTGCACTTCCACCGACCTGGCTGCCCACGCAGCCCTCGAACGCCGCATACGAGACCGTGTTCTCGGTGATCCCCTACGCCCACGCGTTCCTGAACTCGTTCGTGATCGCCGCCGGGGACACGCTCGCGATCGTGGTGACGAGCATCATGGCGGGGTACGTGTTCGCGAAGTACGAGTTCCGCGGCCGCGACGCGCTCTTCTACGCGGTGCTCGCCACGATGTTCGTTCCCACGATCGTGACGCTCGTGCCGCTCTTCCACGTCATGCAGTCGTTCGGCCTGGTCGACAGCTACGCGGGCGTCATGCTGCCTCAGCTCGCGAACGCGTTCGGAATCTTCCTCATGCGCCAGTTCATCCGGGGCATCCCGGACGAGCTCATCGATGCCGCACGCGTCGACGGCGCTTCGGAGTGGCGCGTCCTCTGGCGCATCGTGACGCCACTGCTGACGCCGGCCGTGGCGACACTGGTGCTGTTTGCTTTCATCTTCCAGTGGAACAGCTTCCTCTGGCCCCTCACGATCCTGCAGTCCGAGGACAAGTTCACCGTCGTGCTGGCGATGAGCCGGCTCCTCTCCTACACCTCGAGCATCCAGTTCCAGAACGTCGTGATGGCGGGCGCGGTCATCAGCGTCCTGCCGAACATGATCCTGTTCGTCTTCCTGCAGCGGTTCTTCATCGTCGGACTGGCCCAGTCGGGGCTCAAGGGATGAGCACGGCGGCGCGCCTCCCGGTGCTGGCGATCGACATCGGCGGCACGAAGGTGGCGCTCGGCATCGTGAGCGAGGCTGGCGAGCTGCTCGCCGTCGATCGGTTCGCCACTCCGAAGGCGGCACCCGCGGAGGCGGCCACCGTCGTGCTTCGTCGCGCCCGTGCGTTCGTCGCCAGCCGCGAGATAGCGGCGTGCGGGATCGTCCTCCCCGCCGTCGTTCACGACGGCCACGTCACGTGGGCGGCCCAGAGTATCGCCGGCTGGGAGGGGCTGCCGCTGCGCGAGCTCGCGCAGCAGGCCCTGTCGGTCCCGTGCGTGGCCGAGTTCGACGGCTACGGCGCGACCGTTGGCGAGGCGTGGGTCGGTCGCGCGCGCGGCTGCCGCGATGCCGCTGTTGTCATCGTCGGCACGGGGGTCGGCGCCGGCATCATCCACGACGGCCGCCTGTACCGCGGCCGAACGGCGATCGCCGGCGGAATCGGCTGGATGCGCTTCCCGGGCGACGCCGACCTCGGGCCGCGGCTCGAGGCGGTCGCCGCCGGGCCGGCCATCCTCGCCGCAGCGCGGGCGGCAGCGAGCGGCGACTCGTATGCCGACACCGAGGCGGTGTTCGACCGCGCGGCGGCTGGTGACGCCGTCGCATCCCAGGCGGTGGATCGCGCGATGCGCGCGCTCGCGGCCGGCGTCGGCGCGATCGTCGCGCTGCTTGCACCCGACATCGTCGTCCTGGGCGGCAGCGTGGGATCGCGGGCCGACGTGGTCGCGGCGATTCGCCAACTTCTTCCGGAGGCCACCCAGCCGTTCGCAGCCGCGAGCGTCCGGGTCGAGGGCTCGGCGCTCGGGGCGCTGTCCAGCCTGTATGGGGCCGCCCGTCTCGCCCATCTGTTCGTCCAGGGAAAGGAGCCGTAATGTCCGCTCAGCAGTACTTCGGCAAGGCCGCCGCGTTGGTCGATCGAATCGCCGAGACCCAGCTCGCGACCATCCGGGAAGCAGCAGGGGTCATGGCGGACAGCGTGGAGGCGGGAGGCGTCGTGAACCTCTTCGGGAGCGGGCACTCGGTGCTCCCGGTTATGGACATCTTCCCCCGCTACGGGAGCTACCCGGTGTTCCGGCCACTCATCGACGGCCGCCTGAGCTGGACGAGCGTGCTCGGGTCGGGAGGGGTGACGGAGCTGCTCTGGCTCGAGCGGACGGAGGGGTACATCCGCAACTTCCTCGGCAACTACCCGCTCGCCCCGGCCGACACGATGGTCGTGTACTCCCACGGCGGCCTGAACGCGGCCCCCGTCGAGGTGGCGCTCTATGCGCACGAGCGCGGCCTCAAGGTCGTGGCCGTGACGTCGGGGGCCAATCTTGCCCTGAACCGGGCCACGCACTCGAGCGGGAAGCGCCTCGCAGATGTCGCCGACGTGGTGATCGACAACTGCGTGGACCCGATCGACTCGATGGTCGAGATCGACGGCTGGAGCGCGCCGGTCGCCGCCGGATCGACCCTGGCGGTGATCGCCATCAGCATGGCACTGACGGCGGAGCTCGCCGGGCAGCTCGCGAGCCGTGGCATCACGATGCCCGTCTTCGTGTCGCCGAACATCACGAGCGTGCCGAAGGACAACAACCAGCACGTCTTCGACGAATATCGCAAGCGCACCCTGCGCTGAGGCTACCGATGCCTGCGAGGGCGACCATGATCTCTCCTGGGGCTGCGATGCGGGCGGCGACGCCGTGACGTCGACGGCCCTGACGCGGGGAGCCCGGACGGCGACCGCCCTCGAGGCCGCCCTGGCGGCGGCCGTGCGCGGCGAGGTCCGCTTCGACGCCGCCACCCGCGCGGTCTACGCCACCGACTCGTCCAACTACCGCCAGATCCCCATCGGAGTCGTGTTCCCGCTCGACCACGACGACATCGTGGCCGCCCTGCGTGTGTGCGCCGAACACGACGTGCCGGTCCTCGCGCGGGGGGCCGGGACGAGCCTCGCCGGGCAGGCCTGCAACGCGGCGGTGATCCTCGACACGAGCCGGCACCTGACCCGCATTCTCGAGATCGACCCGACGACCCGCACGGCGCGCGTCCAGCCCGGCGTGGTGCTCGACGACCTGCGTCGCGCTGCCGAGGCGCACGGCCTCACCTTCGGCCCCGATCCCGCGACGCATGCCTGGTGCACGTTGGGCGGGATGATCGGCAACAACGCCTGCGGCAGCCACGCGCTCTTCGCGGGCAAGACCGTCGACAACGTGGCGCGCCTGACGGCCGTCCTGTACGGCGGCGAGACGATCGAGGTCGGTGCGTATGACGACGCCGCGTACGCCGCCGCCCTGGAGGCCGGGGGCCGGCTCGCCGACGTGCTGCGGGGCCTGCGCGCGATCTCGGATCGCTACGGGGCGCTCGTCCGGGCCCGCTACCCGGACATCCCCCGGCGGGTGAGTGGCTACAACCTCGACGAGCTGCTGCCCGAGCGCGGCTTCCACGTCGCGCGGGCCCTGGTCGGCTCGGAGTCGACCTGCGCCGTCGTCACCGAGGCGACGCTCCACCTCTCGGTCAGCCCGCGGCACCGCCGCCTCGTCGTCCTGGGCTACCCTGACATCTTCGCCGCCGCGGATGCCGTGCCCGCGCTGCTGGCGCATCCGCTGCTTGCGCTCGAGGGCTTCGACGTCACGCTGACCGAGCAGATGCGCGCGCGGCCCCTCAACGTCGAGCACCTGCCGCTGCTGCCCGAGGGTCGCGGCTGGCTCCTCGCCGAGCTCGGCTCGAACGACGAGGCGGAGGCCGACCGCCTGACCGAGACCTTCCTGGCCGACCTGCCGGCGGGCATCACGTGGCGCCGCTACGACGATGCCGAGCGCCAGGCGCGCGTGTGGCTCGTGCGCGAGTCGGGGCTCGGGGCGACGGCCATCGGCACCGACGGCACGCACAACCACGAGGGCTGGGAGGACGCCGCGGTCGCCCCCGAGAAGCTCGGCGCCTACCTGCGCGCGATCACCGCGCTGTGGGCCGAGTTCGGCTACCACGGCGCCTGGTATGGCCACTTCGGGCAGGGCTGCGTCCACACGCGCAACAACTTCGACTTCACGACCGCGGAGGGCATGCGCGCGTTCCGGGCCTACATCGAGCGTGCGGCTGATCTCGTGGTCTCGCTCGGCGGCTCGCTGTCGGGCGAGCACGGCGACGGGCAGGCCCGCGGAGAGCTGCTGGGACGGATGTACGGCCCCGAGCTGCTCGAGGCGTTCCGCGCCTTCAAGGCGGTCTTCGATCCCCGCGGCCGCATGAACCCGGGCAAGCTCATCGATGCCCGTCCGCTCGACGCGGATCTGCACTTTGGGCCGGGGTACCGCCGTTCCACGCTCGGGCCCTCGCGCCTGCGCTTCGGCGCCGACGGGCGCTCACTGCAGGCGGCCGCCGAGCGCTGCGTGGGGGTGGGACGCTGCCGGCGCGACGATGCGGGCACGATGTGCCCCTCCTACCGTGCCACGCGCGACGAGCGCCACTCCACGCGTGGCCGGGCCAAGCTGCTCGTCGAGCTGTTCCAGGGCGAGGTGACGCCGGCCACCTGGCGCAACGCGGACGTGCGCGAGGCGCTCGATCTGTGTCTCTCCTGCAAGGGCTGCGCGCTCGACTGCCCGACGCATGTGGACATGGCGGCGTACAAGGCCGAGTTCCTCTCCCACTACTACGCGGGACGGCTGCGGCCCCGATCGATGTATGCCCTGGGGCTCCTGCCCTGGGCGCTCCGCCTCGCGTCGCGCGCCACCGGGCTGGCCAACACGCTGCTCGGGGCGCCGGGGCTCGGGCGCGTCGTGCGTGCCGCGGCGGGCGTCACGACCGCGCGCCCGGCGCCGCGCCTGGCCCGACGCACCTTCCGGCAGAGTCCCGTCGCGGCGGCCCGGCGCGACGTCGCGGACGCCACGGTCGTGGTCTGGCCCGACACGTTCACCGACGCATTCGCGCCCGCGGTCGCCGACGATCTCGTCGCCGTCCTCGAGGCGGCCGGTGAGCGCGTGGCCGTGCCGGCACAGTGGGCCTGCTGCGGCCGCACCCTCTACGACGCGGGGATGCTCGGGCTCGCCCGGCGCACCCTCGCGCACCTCCTCGACGTCCTCGATCCGTGGATCGCCCGGGGCATCCCGATCGTCGTGCCGGAGCCGAGCTGCCTGTCCGCGTTCCGCGACGAGCTGCCGGCCCTCATGTGGCGTGATCCGCGCGCGGCCCGCCTGGCGTCACTGGCGCGCAGCCCGGCCGAACACCTGCTCGCGTCGCCCGGCTTCGCGGATGCTCTGGCCCAGGCGCAGCCAGAGGCGAGCGATGACGCACCCATGGGACGTGTCATCGTGCACCCGCACTGCCAGGGTCGGGCCGCGGGGCTGCCGGCGGCAGACCGCGCCCTGCTCGAACGACTCGGCTTCGCCCCGCAGATCCTCGACGCAGGCTGCTGCGGGCTGGCCGGCTCGTTCGGGTACTCAGCCAAGCACGAGGCCATCTCGCGGCGCATCGGTGAGGAGCACTGGCTACCGAGGCTTCGGGCAGCTGTGGGCGACGAGGATCGCGCGCCGATCGTCGTCGACGGCTTCAGCTGCGCCATGCAGCTGTCCCACCTCTCTGACCTGCAGTCGACATCGCTGGTCTCGCTGGTACGGCGGACGCTCGAGCGTGCCGCCGGTCGCGGACCCGCCGCTCCACCCCCGGGCATGAGGTGTTCGCCACGCTCAGGCAGGGCCGGACGCTCGTGAACCACGATCTGACCGGATCGGTCGACGATCGACGCGGGGCACTCGCGGCGTGGAGTTGCCCGAGGGAGATACGGGTGTGAGTGCATCGTCCCGACGCCCGATCCGCGCTCGTGGTGACCGGCAGCCGACGGGCGACGCTGGTCCGGACTCTCCGCGCGGAGGGCACCTGCGGATTGCCGATGTGCTTGGGTTTGCGCCCGCGGCCGTCATCTTCGACATGGACGGGGTCCTCGCCGACACGGAACCGCTCAACGAGCAGGCCCTGGGGACCGTACTTGCCCGGCGTGGCGCCAGCCTAACGAAGATTGAATACCGGCGGCTCGTCGGCCAGTCGAACGAGGCGAGCTGGGTGTGGATGATCGAGCACTTCGGGCTCACCGAGTCCGCTGCGGCTCTCGGTCACGAGTACGAACGCGAGTTGCTTCCGCAGCTGACCGCGAAGGTCGTTCCGTCGCCCGGCGTCATCGAGCTGGTACATGAACTGCGCAGTTCCGGGATCAGCCTCGCCGTGGCTTCATCGTCGCCGCGGGTGGCCGTGGACGCAATCCTCGCGAAGCTTGTGCTGACGCACGCGTTCGATGTCGTCGTGACCGGAAAGGAGGTCGCCGTCGGGAAGCCCGGCCCCGACATCTTCCGACTGGTGGCGGAGCGGCTGGGCGTAGCGCCTGCCGCCTGTGTGGTCATCGAGGATTCAGTGCACGGCCTCGAAGGCGCGCGCCGGGCGGGCATGCACACGATCGCTCTGAAGACCCCCTACCAGCCAAGCGGATCACTCCACGCGGATGTCGTCGTTGATTCACTTGAGCGGCTCGCGGGAGACGGCAAGCGGCACACGTAATCTCGAGGCCAGCAACAGGCTACGCTCCGCAGGGCTCCCGCCCACGAGCTCACAGCCTGTGAATGAAGCTGAGCGACCCCGAATGGGACATCGTCGAGGATCTCTGCGACCCACAGGGACGCCCGGGCGTGCCGGCTCGCTATCCGCGTCGCCGGATGGTGGATGCGATCCTGTTCCTCGCGCGGACCGGGTGCGAGTGTGTCATGTCCCGCCCGTTGCCCATGGCCGGTGGTGTCCCGACGCGGAGCTGCAGCCGAATGGCCCGGGGAACCTGAACGCGTGCTTCGCGCCGCCCCCGCGGTATCTCCGCACGCTCCCCAGCGAGATCGGATCGGGGCGAACATCTGCCGGGCGAGCATGAGGACGGTCTGAGCGGTCCGGCCCCGCGCTACGTCGCGTGACGTAGAGAGAGGCGTTTCCGCCGGCGCTGACATCTGGTGAACATTGAGCGTGACCTCTTCACGGCGTCCGACACATCTTCCGTGTGGGGGATTGAGAAGCCACGGTTTCTCGGCTCCGACAGGCGGTGGCTATCGCGAATTGGGTGGCGCAGGCTTTCACCCCCTGACCGGCGTCAGCGAGCCACGTCCCGGCGTCGCATCCCCCATCCGCCGAGCAGGAGACCTCCGACGGCCAGCGCGAGACAGGTCACGATGCCGGCCAGGTCCCACACTCCAACCATGGGCTGGCCCATGTGGGCGGTGAGGGCGAGCTGGTACACCCAGCCGGGCAGCTTCAGCGGGGGCGCGATCAGGTCGATGAGGTACGTCGCGATGACGAGAGCCACGATCTCGGCGGCGATCGAGGTCCGGAGTCCGCCGATCGCGAAGCCGATGCCGATGGCCAGGGCCATGATCGCCGTCATGAGCGCGATGGCGGTGAGCACGCCGAGGCCGAGACCCCAGGCCAGCGCCAGCGGCAGTCGCTCGCCGAAGGCGCGCGCGACCGATCCGCGCAGCCCGAGCGTGGCGGCCGGCAGGCTGGGCATCTGGACGGAGCTCGTCGCCCCCAGGTCGCGGCGGGTGAACGCCTCGACACCGACCGCGAAGCACACGATTGCCACGATGGCGACCGGCACGAGCGATCCCCAGTCGTACTGGCCTGCCAGCGGCAGGTGGTTCGCCGTCCACGACCAGGGCGTCAGGTCCGCGATCGGGCGGAAGGCGGGCACCGACGCCTGGTAGCCGTTCAGGATCCAGCCGGCGAACAGCACTGCGCCCGCGATCCCGGCCGCCGCGCCGCAGTTGCTCGCGCACGACGGTGTTGTCGTCGGAGAACCAGACCCGCAGCAGCTCGAGCATGAGCTCTTTCCGCTCGCCCTTCCACCGGGCAAGGGCGGAGAAGATCCCTTCGAGCTTCTCGAACGCGAGGAGGTCGGGATCGTCCGCGATCGGTGCCATGGCCGCCGCCGCAGCGTCAGAGATGCGCTCCACGACGGCCGCGAGGAGCGACTGCTTCGAGTCGAAGTAGTGGTAGAAGGCGCCCTTCGACGCGCCAAGCTCGTCGAGGATGTCCTGGACGCTCAGTTGCTCGTAACCCCTGGACGCGGTCAGGCGCTGCGCGACATCGACGAACGCGTCGCGGCGGAGAGCGTGGACCGCCGCGTTCACTGTGCGGGCCGTATCCTGTCCATTATCAGACCGACTGTCGGTCTGATAATAGGGTCAGAGTCAAGACCGTGCCGGTGAGACGGCAGAGGGACGAGGTCCAGCGAACGGCTGCCATTCCGTGTCACTTGAGCGTGCCATTCCGGCAGATCCCTGGCGGCCAGGCAGATGAGTAGTGGGGCCCAGACTGGCAGACGCGGGAGTGCGCGGCCGGTCCCAGACCTGCGCCCGGCCGCGCGGCGACGCCGTGTGCCCGCAGCGACGTTCCTGCAGGCCCTCAGGGGCCCCACCAGTTCAAACACCGACAATCCGGTTCAGGTCGGCGTCGCCCGGCAGCCTGCCTCGCAGAACGTGGCGTCACAGGATGCCCAGAGCGAGACCGGAGCGGGCAGGCAGGATCGCGCCCGCTAGCGGGGTCCCACTGGACGCTCACCACCCGATGAGAGGGCCTCGAGGGCGGGACGGAGTCTGCCATGTGCCCGATCCAACCGAGAGCGTGCTTCGTTCACGTCGATGCTGCCGGCCAGCATCAGGACGGCGACCTTGGTTTCCCAGCCGGAGCCCTCCAATGCTGACCGGGCGCTGGCGCCCGGTGCGCCCGTGATCTCCGACACGATGCGCACGGCCCGGTCGCGCAGCTTCTCGTTGTTCGCCCGGACATCCACCATCAGGTTCCCGTATGTCTTGCCGAGACGGACCATGGTGGCGGTTGACAGGATGTTGAGGACGATCTTCTGCGCCGTGCCTGCGTTGAGGCGTGTCGATCCGGCGACGAACTCGGCTCCGACGGGGATCTCGATCGCGATCTTGGCACGAGCGCACAGCGGCGAGCCAACGTTGCACGCGATCCCGACCGTCAGCGCCCCACGGGATCGCGCCCAGTCGATCGCGCCGAGCACATACGGGGTCAACCCGCTCGCCGAGATCCCCACGACGGCGTCGCGCTCGTCGATGGCAAGCGTTCGCAGAGCGGCCACGGCTGCGGCGGCATCGTCCTCTGCGTCCTCCACTGGCTCGCTGAACGCCCCCAGGCCCCCAGCGAGCACGGCCACGACCTGGCCCGCGGGTACGTTGAACGTTGGGCCTGCCTCAGAAGCATCGAGAACACCCAGCCGGCCGGCTGTGCCCGCCCCGACGTAGACGAGTCGTCCACTGCCCTCGAGTCGTTCCACGATTGCATCGACGGCACGGGCGATCGCCTCACTGGCCGAGACGACCGCCTCCGGTGCCCGGCGCGCGTCTGCACACATGAGCGCGACGAGCTGGTCGACGGGCATCCGATCGAGTTCACGGAGTTCGTAACGGACCTGCTCGGTGGCCAGCCGGGCGAGCGACTCACCGGCGGGCTGGGTCATTGGCACACCTCCGCGATCGTCGAATGCACGCGCGACCGAACGGCCGCCTGCTCCTCCGGTCGACGGTGCGGATGCACACCGTTCATCAGCAACACTACCGCCACCCCGCGTTCGGGCGAGACCAGGAGCGAGGTACCCGTGAATCCCGTGTGCCAGTACGTCCCGGCTGGCCAGGCACCCCACTCGTTCGGCTCCAGTCGCCACCCCAGCCCACGCACGTCGGGCGAGCGCCCAGCCTGGCGCGTCGAGAACGCGGCGATCGATGCCTCTGAGAGGGCCGGATGACGAGGCGGGTCCAGCAGCGCCCTGGCGAACGACGCGACGTCTCCGAGCGGCGCGAAGAGGCCTGCATGCCCTGCGACGCCGCCGAGGGCGAACGCATTGCCATCGTGGACCGCTCCCCAGATGAGCCCCTTCTCAGTGCGTTGATCGCTGTCGAGCTCGGTTGCCGCGGTCCGCAGCCGTGCCCGTGTTGGTGGCCGAAACCGTGTGTGGGGCATCCCGAGCGGCGTGGCGATCTCGCGGCTGAAGAGCTCGTCGAGCCGGGCGGCGGCGCACCGTTCGACCGCCCATCCCAGCAACATGAAGTTGAGATCGCTGTAGCAGACTTCATCGGTGGGCTGGCTGTCGCGCGCTTCCTCGCAGACGGCCTTCCGGACGGCAGTCGCGCCTCGACACGTCACGTAGAACGGGCGATGCGGAACCAGCCCCGACGTGTGGGTGAGCAGGTTCCACAGCGTCGTGTCGGGCCGTGGGAAGTCGGGCACCCAGGCAGCGACCGGGTCGCTCAGGCTCCAGAGGGCCCGCTGGCTCAGGATGAGCGCCAGGGGCACGGTGACCACGACCTTGGTCAACGAGGCAAGGTCGAAGAGTGTGTCGCGGGCAAGGGGCACGGGATCGCCGATCACACACGCCGACCCGCCATATCCCAGCATGAGCGGTCCCTGCCGGTCCACAACGGCGAGCGCGATGCCGGGGGGATAACCCGACGTGACCAGGCCCACGAGCGCGTCGACGACGGGTCCGGGCCGGATGCTGCGTCCCCCGCGATTCTCCCGGACCTCGACGTGAAGCAGCGGGTTGCGCGCGTCCGTCATCGCCGGCGCGATGCGGTGACTGGTGATCCATTGCCCCGCTCGGCCGCCGCATCGCGGATCATTCGCACCTCGGGAGCCCCGTACTGGGGCTCGACGCGGCGAGCGCCATCGGGGATGAAGCCGAGCGCCTGGTAGAACCCAAGGGCGGCCGTGTTGGCTTCGAACACCCAGAGCGTGACCACGGGCATGTTGTGCTCGGTCAGGGCGTCAAGGGCCCGCACCAGGAGCGCACGCCCGACGCCGTGGCGTGCCTCCTCGGGGGCGACGTACAGCGAGTAGATCTGGCCGCGTCGGTTGTCCTCGGGATCCTCACCGAACCGCGTGAACCCGGTGATCCTGCCCTCGCGCGACACCGCCACGACCGTCGCCTGGTTGGGCGAGCGCATCAGGCCGCGGATCCAGGTCGCGATCTCTGCCTCGTCCAGCGAGGCGAGGACGCCATCGTCGACGATTCCGGGGTAGGCGGACCGCCAGGCCTCGACGAACACGTGGGCGATCTGCGGAACGTCGGCGCCCGTCGCGAGGCGAAGTGCGGGCGCCTGATCGAACGGGCCACGGGGCACCGCCGGTCGTTCGAGGAACGAACGAAAGCGAAACCGGTCGGCGCGATAGACGGAGCGGACGTACTCGGTCGGCCGCCCCGACGTGTCCACGGTCCGTCGCGACAGCAGCAGCACGGGCGCACCGGGGGGAATACCGAGAAGCTCGGCCTCGCGTGGGCCGGCGGCCACGGCCTCGATCGTCTCCTCCGCCGACGCGAGCTCTACGCCGTAGTCGGTGTGGAGCAGCCGGTAGAAGGACTTGCCCAGTCCGAGGGCGGCGGAGATCCCATCGAAGCGCACGGCACTCACGAACAGCACTTCGATCGCGACGGGTTCGCCGTCGGCGAGGCGGAGCCGCTCCACCCGCAGGACCTCGCTTCCGGCCTCAAGTCCAAGCCGCGCCTCGATGTCCGCGTCGGCCTTCAGGCGGCTGACGTCGATGAGCTTGGCGCCGGGCACCACGCCGTGCGCCAGCATGTCCTCCGACAGGCTCGTCAACTCGAGTACCAGGTCGATCTTCGGACGGGCAGCGAAGGTGCCCCGGCCCTGGCGCCGGTAGATGCGCTGCTCCACTTCCAGCTGCTGGAGCGCGCGACGGACGGTCGGGCGGGACACGCCGTACACCTCGCACAGCTCGCGCTCGGTGGGGAGCGGGGCGCCCGCCGGCAGGCGTTCGAGCCTCTGGGCAAGTGCCTCGTAGAGGTGGCGGTACTTCGCGCGGCCGACGACGGCGTCTGGCCGCTTCACGGGCAAGGTGGGCGCGCGCGCATCGTCGACCACGGTCGGCACAGCCTCCGGGACTTCGGTGGTCAGCACTATCGACCGAAATTGGTCATCCATAGAATCGCTGCTTGTCACTGCTCAGTCGAGCGCCACGAGCCACGTTGGGCGGTCCACTCTGCCGGTCAACGAGAAGCCCGACCGGGTGACACGACCAGTCCTCCCACGTACGACCCATCCCAAACACCTGGCTCCGGATTCGATGGTTCTATCGACTGCCATCAGTTGTAACATGCGCAAGCATACCTGATGCCGCGGGCGTCAGAAACCGAGGAGGTGGTGACCATGGTATGGGGTCCGAAGCTCCGGAGGCGAGCGGTCTGGGCCATGTCGGTCGGCCTGCTCGTGGCGCTCAGCGGGTGCACGTCGGCAACAGGCACGCCGGCGGCCACCAGCGGCGCAGCAGCAGGCTCGAGTGGCCCAGCGTCGGCCGCGCCGCCGGCGAGCGCGATCTCGGGCGCCCCGTTCGTGGTGGCTTCGACGATGAGCGTGCAGAAGCTCGACCCGCAGATCGCCACGAACTTCCTCGATGTGCAGGCGCTCGGCCTCGTCTACGACACGCTCGTGAAGTTCAACCAGCAACTGCAGATCGTGCCATCCCTGGCCACGAGCTGGTCGTTCTCCAGCGACCACCTGACCCTGACGTTCCAGCTGCGCCAGGGCGTCAAGTTCGACGACGGGCACACCTTCAGTTCGGCGGACGTCGTCGCGACCGTGCAGCGGCTGCAGGATCCGAAGACCGGCGCCGCGGCGGCCTCGTACCTCGCGAGCGTGAAGAGCGTGCAGCCGGACGGACCGAACGCCGTGCAGTTCCTGCTCAGCCGCCCGGACATGTCGATCATCTCGGGCCTGACCTCGACGAACCTCGCCGTGCTGTCCGCCACGGCGATCGCCAACAACATCGTCGCCACGCAGCCCGATGGAACGGGGCCTTTCACGTTCGTGAACTGGGTTCCGAACGATTCGTTCACCGTCAAGGCGAACCCGGACTACTGGGGCGGCAAGGTCTCGCTCGGTACCGTGAAGATCACGACGATCCCCAACGAGCAATCGGCCGCCTCCGCCCTGCAGGCGGGCACGGTCCAGCTCGGACTGCTCACCCAGCCGCAGATCGCAACCCACCTTCCAGGCAACTACCCGGTCCAGAAGGTGCTCGATCTCACCTACCGAGCCCTGATGCTCCAGGACAAGACCGGACCGCTGGCGAACGTCAACAACCGCCTCGCGATGGCCTGCGCGGTTGACCGACAGCAGATCCTCGATGCGGCTGCCTTTGGGCAGGGCCAGGTCGTGGGACCGGTCCCGCTCGGGCAGTACGCCTCCAACCCGGTGTCGGCCGTCTGCCCGACGCCGGACCCGACCCTTGCCAGGCAGTATCTCCAGAAGGCCGGCAACCCGAGCGGCTTTACCTTCACCGCCCTCACCTCCACCGAGCTCGACCCGACGAGCAGCGCGCAGGCGGTGGCTATGCAGTCGCAGCTGGCCGCGGTCGGCATCAAGATGAACATCCAGAACCTGGCGGGCAACGCGTACGTTCAGGACTGGCTGAAGGGAACCTTCCAGGCGGCGTTTGCCTGGAACGGCGCGAACCCGGACCCCTACACGATGTACGGCCGCTACTTCGGCCCCGGGGCCAACCTGAGCGTCCCCGCCGGGTACAGTTCCACCAAACTGCAGAACATCATCGTGGCGGGCGACCAGGCCGCCACGCCGGCCGATGCGGCCCAGGCCTGGACCCAGCTCTCCCAGGAGCTCACGTCGAACGCGGTATGGATCTGGCTCTTCTCGAGCTACGACTACGCGGTCCTCGCGCCGAACGTGCACGGGTTCCAGATCTCACCCACGCGGTCGCTCCAGTCGCTGGCGCAGACCACGATCCAGTGATCTACCGCGGCGGCGGCCCGGCGGGCCATGACATCCATGCCGGGCCACCGCCGAGCGTGACACGGTGATGCGGGGCGGGCTACCCCTCGCGATCGGGCGCCGCCTGGCGAGCATGCTCGTCACGCTGCTCGGGGTCGCGATCACGATCTTCCTCATCCTGCGCGTGCTGCCGGGGGACGCGGTCACCGCATCCCTCGGCGTCAGCGCGGGGCTGCTCACGCACGATCAACTGGCTGCGCTCAACCAGTTCTACGGGATCGGGCAGCCGCCGGCCGAGCAGTTCGCCTCGTGGCTGGGTTCGCTGCTCTCCGGTAACCTCGGCGTATCGCTCGCGGCCCGCGTGCCGGTTGCCTCGCTCGTCGGCACGGCGCTGCCGGTCACCCTTGAAGTCGCAGTCCTCGCGATGGCGCTCGGTCTCCTGATCGGGGTGTCGTTCGGTGTCCTGGGCGCGCTGCGTCCGGGGCACCTGGCCGACGACGTGGGTCAGGGCGTGGCGGTGGTGGGGCTCGGGGTGCCGAGCTTCATCATCGGGACGGGGCTGGTGACCTTCCTTGCGTCGACCTTCCACTACTTCCCCTCATCGCTCGGCTTCGTGAGCTTCCTGCAGAATCCCTGGCTCAACCTGCAGCAGGTCTTCTTTCCAGCGTTCACGCTGAGCCTGGGGATCGGCGCCGCGATCATGCGCACGACGCGCGCAGCGGTGCTCGAGGTGACCAACCTCAACTTCGTGCGCACGGCTCGCGGCAAAGGACTGTCGCCGGCGGCGGTGGCGTGGCGACACATCCTGCCCAACGCCCTGGTGCCGATCGTCACGATGTCCGGGATCCAGCTCGGTTATCTGCTCGGCGGAACGGTCATCGTGGAGCAGATCTTCGTGCTTCCCGGGCTCGGACGGCTGCTGGTCACCTCCATCAGCAACCGCGATTTCCCGGTGGTGCAGAGCATCACGGTGCTCTTCGCCTTCTCCTTCGTGGTCGTGAACATGCTCACCGACACCCTGTACACGATCATCGACCCGCGAACGAGAGCCCGATGACGACGGCACCCGGCGACACCCCGTCGGCACTCTCGGCCGCCGCCCCCCAGGCGACGCGCGAGCTGGTCCGCCGCTCGTGGCTGGCGACCATCGTGCGCAACCGGAACGGACGGATCGGCAGCGTGCTGGTGGCCCTGGTGACGCTCGCCGCGCTCCTCACCGCGGTCGGCGCGACCCCGTACCCGCCCGATGCGCAGAACATGACGACGACGCTGCAGGGCGTGTCGCTGGCTCACCCGTTCGGCACCGACCAGTTCGGGCGGGACATTCTCTCGATGGTGATGCAGGGGCTCGAGGTGTCGCTCGAGATCGCCTGCCTGGCGGTCCTCATCGCGGGCGGCCTCGGCACGCTAGCGGGGATCGTGGCCGGGTTCCTCGGCGGCTGGATCGGCACGGTCATCATGCGGGTGACCGACATCCTCTTCGCGATCCCGGCGATCCTGCTCGCGCTCGCCATCGTGACCGCGCTCGGCCCTGGCTGGCTGAACAGCGCCCTCGCCATCGGCGTGGGCTACATCCCGATCTTCGTCCGCGTGGCGCGCGGACCCGTACTGGCGCTGCGCGAGGCGGACTACGTCCGGGCCGGCCGTGTGCTCGGGTTCTCCCGGACACGCCTGCTCTTCCGCCACATCCTGCCCAACGTCGCGGGCGTCATCGCCGTGCAGACGAGCCTGGCGCTGGCGTGGTCGATCCTCGCCGAGGCCAGCCTGAGCTTCCTCGGTCTCGGCCCGCCCCCGCCCGTTGCCTCGCTCGGCGAGATGGTGAGCGAGGCGTCGAGCCTGGCCGGCATCGCGTGGTGGACCCTCGCCGGGCCGTCCCTCGCGATCGTCCTTGCCATCATCGGCTTCAACTTCATGGGCGACGGCCTGCGCGATGCGGCCGACCCGCGGGCGCGAACGCGATGAGCGCGTCCCGGTCCCCCGTGCAGGCTGCCCCTGGCGGCAGGGGAATGCGCGTGATCGGCATGATCTCCGGCACGTCGTTCGACGCCGTGGAGGCGGTGGCGGCGGATCTCACCCTCGAGGCCGACACCCTGGTGTGCGACCTCCTCGGGCACCTGTCGGCCGTGTACCCACCCGAGCTCCAGGCCGCGATCGCCGAGATCCTGCCACCGGCAACCACGACCATCGAGGCCGTGTGTCGGCTCGATACCGCGCTCGGGCAGTACTTCGCCTCGGTCGCCGAGGATGTATCGACACGATGGTGCGACGGGCGCGCCGACGTGATCTGCGCGCACGGCCAGACCGTCTTCCACTGGGTGGACCAGGGGATCGCGCACGGCACGCTGCAGCTGGGCCAGCCCGCCTGGATCGCCGAGCGCACGGGGGCCACCGTTGTGTCCGACGTGCGGACGCGGGACGTCGCCAGCGGTGGCCACGGGGCCCCGCTCGCCAGCCTGCTCGACGTGCTCCTGCTTGGCGGCCGCGGCGATGTCGTGCGGGTGGCGCTCAACCTCGGCGGCATCGCCAACGTCACCGTGCTCGATCCTCGTCGCCCGCCACTCGCGTTCGACACGGGCCCGGCGAACGCGCTGATCGACGCCGCGGTCCGCTGGGCCACGCACGATGCGGAGCTCTACGACCGTGACGGCCGGCGGGCCGCGGCGGGGGCGGTGGACGAGCGGCTGCTCGCCCGCCTGCTCGCCGATCCCTACTACGCGGCCCCGCCGCCAAAGTCCACGGGCAAGGAGCACTTCCATCTGGCGTACCTGATGGAGGCGCTGGAGGGACGCCGCATCTCGGATGACGATCTCGTGGCCACGCTGACGGCGCTCAGCGCCGAGACGGTGGCCGACGCGATCAGGGCCTACGGTGCGTCCGAGGTGGTCGCCTCCGGCGGCGGCACGCGCAACCCGAGCCTCATGGCCGCGCTCTCGCGCCGTCTCCCTGGCGTCGCGATTCGCCAGTCCGATGATTACGGCGTGCCGGAAGCCGCCAAGGAAGCGCTCGTCTTCGCCGTAATCGGGTTCCTGACCTTGCACGGGCTTCCGGGCACGATCGCATCGTGCACCGGCGCGCGGCACGCAAGCGTGCTGGGCTCCGTCACGCCCGGCCGCGCTGTCCCCAGGTGGGGCAGCGGCGCGCGCGTGCCGACCGCGCTCGTCATCCGGACCCCGCTCCCCACGGAACGGAGGGGCGCCTGATGGAGCCCATCCTGTCGCTCCGGGACCTTCGCCTTGGCATTCGCGATCCCCGCGGGGCGCTCGAGATCGTGCGGGGCGTCGACCTCGACGTGATGGCGGGAGAGAAGCTCGCGCTGGTCGGCGAGAGTGGCTCGGGCAAGACGCTCACGATGCTGTCCGTGCTGCGACTGCTGCCGACGCCCGTGGAGGCCCTCTCCGGCAGCGTGGCGTACGACGGGCAGGATCTGCTGACCCTGGCCGAGCCGGGCTTGCGGGCGATCCGGGGCGGGCAGATCTCGATGGTGTACCAGGACCCGATGAGCTCGCTGAACCCGCTGCTGCGGATCGGGAGCCAGCTCGTGGAGGCCTTGACGGCGCACGGCCGCGGGCGCGACGAAGCGCGTCGGCTCGCCCTATCGGGGCTCACCGAGGTCGCCCTGCCGGAACCCGAACGGGTGATGGCCGCGTATCCGCACGAGCTGTCGGGCGGCATGCTGCAGCGCGTGATGATCGCGATGGCGCTGACGACGTCGCCGCGCGTGCTGATCGCGGACGAGCCGACCACCGCGCTCGATGTGACGATCCAGGAACAGATCCTCCGGCTCGTCGGCGATCTGCAGGCGAGACGCCGCATGGCCGTCATCTGGGTCACCCACGACCTTGGGGTGGTCGCACGCCTGGTGGACCGCGTCGCGGTCATGTACGCGGGGCGTGTCGTCGAGCAGGCACCAACTGCCGATCTCTTCGCGCGCCCTGAGCACCCCTACACGGCGGCCCTCCTGGCGTCGCTCCCCGGCCCCGCAACCGAACACCGGGGAGCTCTCCGTCAGATCGGCGGCACGCCGCCGGATCCCGCGCGCCTGCCGGGCGGGTGCCCCTTCCGGGTGCGCTGTCCGTCCGCCGATGAACACTGCGCCACCGAGGAGCCTCGACTCCTCGAGCGTGTCCCCGATCGAACCGCCGCCTGCTGGAAGAGGCCGGACGAATGGGCCAGCTAGCGCTGCGCGCGGTCGAGCTGACGAAGGAGTATCCGCACGGACGCGGGCGGCCACCGGTTCGGGCCGTGCGCGGCGTGTCGCTCGAGCTTCCATCCGGTGGCACGGCCGGGATCGTCGGCGAGAGCGGTTGTGGCAAATCCACGCTCGCCCGTCTCCTCACCGGGCTTGAGGCCCCCACCTCTGGGACGATCGAGATCGGTGGCGCGCCGGTCGTCGGCGGGGCGAAGCGCGGGTCCACGCGTGCCAGGCAGATCCAGCTCGTCTTCCAGGATCCGTTCTCCTCGCTCGATCCACGCCTCACCGTCGAAGAAGCGCTCGGAGAGGTCCTGCGGGTGCACCACCTGGCCGGCGATGCCGCGACACGCGACGCGCGGATCGGGGAGCTGCTCGAGATGGTGGCGCTCGGACGGCGCTTCACGGGGCGGTACCCGCACGAACTGTCCGGCGGGCAGGCGCAGCGCGTGGCGATTGCGCGCGCCCTCGCGGTCGAGCCAGGGATCCTGGTGCTCGACGAGCCGACATCCGCGCTGGACGTGTCCGTCCGGGCGGAAACCATGAACCTGCTCGTCCGCCTGCAGCAGGAGCTCAACCTTTCGTACGTCTTCATCAGCCACGACCTCAGCATGGTGCGGCACATCGCCTTCGACATCTACGTGATGTACCTGGGACGTGTCGTCGAGGCCGGGCCGTTCGACCGCGTGCTCGACTCGCCCCTCCACCCGTACACGCGGGCGCTCGCGGCCGCGGTGCCCGTCCCCGACCCCCAGGCCGAGGCCCGTCGGCGTCTGTCCCACGAGCTTGAACCCCTCGCTCTGGTCGCAGAACCCGAGTCGGGATGTCCCTATCACCCCCGTTGCCCACTCGTCGAGCAGATCTGTCGCGAGGTCGCTCCCGACTTGCTGGCGCTCGAGGCCGGGCACCGCGTCGCCTGCCACGTTGCAGCACGCGTGGCTGCGGGACGCGACGTCGATGGCTCACTGGCTTGGGATGGCGTGCCAGGCACGACATGATGACGCTGCCGATGATCGCGCGGCGCGTGAAGGGCGGCCGCGAGCGTCTGAGCGAGGCAGGACCGCGTGACCAGCTCCGCCGATCGCTTCCTCGCGGCCCTCGAGACCGTGCTGCCGGCGGAGCGGCTCATCACCGACCGCGAGCGCCTCGACGCCTACCGCCGGGACCACGCCGAGCTCGTCCAGCCAGGCTGGCCGAGCGGAGCCGCCCTGCCCGTCGAGACGAGCGAGGTGGCAGCGATCCTGCGGTTCGCGTCCGAGTACCGCGTGCCGATCGTGCCGCGCGGGGCCGGCACCGGCCTGGCCGGTGGTGCCGCGGCGACCGAGGGTGCGTTCGTCGTCGCGCTGGCGCGCATGGATCGGATTCTCGAAATCGACCCCGACGACATGGTCGCGATCGCCCAACCCGGCGTCTTGAACGCCACCTTGCGCCGCGCGGCCGAGGCACACGGGCTGATGTACGCCCCGGATCCGGCGTCCTTCGAGATCAGCTCGCTCGGGGGCAACCTGGCCACCAACGCGGGCGGCCTGCGCTGCCTCAAGTACGGCGTCACGCGCGACGCGACGCTGGGATTGGAGGTCGTGCTCGCCGATGGGCGCGTGCTGCGCAGCGGAGGGCGGACCGTGAAGCAGGCGGCTGGCTACGATCTGACCGCGCTCTTCGTCGGCTCGGAGGGAACGCTCGGGGTCATCACCGAGGCGACCCTGCGCCTGCGCCCTGCCCCCGGGCCCGCGGCGACCCTGGTGGCCTTCTTCGACTCGCTGCCAGCCGCCGGGCGCGCGGTGGTTGCCATCGCCGCGGGCGGGGTGGCGCCTGCAGTCCTCGAGCTGATGGACCGCACCACGCTGCGCGCGGTCGAGGCGGCGCAGCACCTCGGGCTCGACACCGAGGCCGCGGCGATGCTGCTCGCCCAGTCGGACGCTCCGGGCGCCGCGCAACAGGAGCTCGAACGGATGGCTGCCGCCTGTGCCGTGGCCGGCGCGCGCAACCTCCTGGCGTCGCTCGACCCAACCGAGGCCGAGTGGCTGATGGCGGCGCGCCGCGAGGCGCTGCCCTCCCTCGAGCGCCAGGGGGTGACGCTGCTCGAGGACGTCGCCGTCCCCCGCCGGCGGGTGCCGGAGCTGCTGGCCGCGGTGGAACGCATCGCGGAGGAGCACCAGGTGCTCATCGGGACGTTCGGGCACGCAGGCGATGGCGACTTCCATCCCACGTTGGTCTCTCCGCGCGGCGACCTGGCAGCGCAGGCACGCGTGGAGACCGCGGCCGACGCGATCATGGCGGCGGCGGTCGCCCTGGGTGGCACGATCACAGGCGAGCACGGGGTGGGGTTGCTCAAGCGCCATGCGCTGGCCACCAGCCTCGATCCCGTGGCGTTGGCCACGATGCACGCCGTCAAGGTCGCGCTCGATCCGCTGGGCATCCTCAACCCGGGCAAGGCGATCTGAGCACCGACCACGCGCAGTGCGGCGCTCTCGTGCACCGCATGGCAGAAGCTGAGACTCGCCGGGCAGAATGCACCAGAGGCGAAGTTGCCGCCCGAGAACTGACGCCGCAGCGTCGTAGCATCGGCGGATGCCGATCTTCGTCGGGACGTCCGGGTGGCAGTACCAGCACTGGCGGGGCCGCTACTACCCACGCCAGCTCGCGCCGGCGCGCTGGCTCGAGCACTACGCCGCCGACTTCGCGACCGTCGAGATCAACGCGAGCTTCTACCGCCTGCCGCCGCGTGCCACGTTTGAGAGCTGGGCTGCGCGCACGCCGCCGGACTTCGTCTTCGCGGTGAAGCTGAGCCGGTACCTGACCCACATCCGCCGGCTGAAGGAACCGCGCGAGCCGATCGAGCGCTTCATGGAGGCGGCGACCGGGCTCGGCACGCACCTCGGCCCGGTGCTGGTCCAGCTGCCGCCGTCCTTCGAGCTCGACACCGCGGCGCTCGACGCGACGCTCGAAGCGTTTCCATCGGGGACGCGCGTGGCCGTCGAGCCCCGCCACGCGTCGTGGTTCGTCGACGAGGTGCGCGCCGTCCTCGAGCGTCACGGCGCGGCGCTCTGCCTGGCAGACCGGCGCGGCCCGGTCACGCCGCTGTGGCGGACCGCGGATTGGACGTACCTGCGTTTCCACGAGGGCCTCGGCGGGCCCCGGCCGTGCTACCGGCGCGAGGAGATCACGGCCTGGGCCCGACGGCTCGCCGGAGACTGGCCGCTCGAGGCCGACCGATTCGCCTACTTCAACAACGACCCCGCGGGCTGCGCCGTGCGCGACGCGGCGATCGCCGGGCTCGTCTTCGCGGAGGTCGGGCTGGCGTCCTCCCGCACGCCGCCGCCCGAGGCTGCGCCTGTCGGCTGACCGGCGGTCGGCTCAGAGCGAGAGGACCTCGGCGGGTTCGGTCGAGATCAGCGAGATCGCGAGCCCCTCGTCGCGCTTCTGGGCGGCTCGCGGTGGATGAACCGTCGTCGCGAAGCGAAGCGCCGTCCTGCTGGCTGAACGGGAGCTCTCGCCTGTCAACAATCTATCTGTGAATCACGTCTGGCCGAGGACGACCCGGACCCGGTGCGTGGCGCCGTCGTCGACGAGTGGGATCGTGCCGCCGCCGGTCAACACCTGTCCGTCGAGCTCCGAAGAGGCCACCCCGTGACTGACCCCCTGCGGGTTCTCCACGACGATTCGATATCTCGCGGAGTGATAGCGGAAGTCGATCCGGTAGCCCGGCCAGGCCCGGGGAATGCAGGGATCGAGCAGAAGCGTCGTTCCACGCAAACGGAACCCCAGGATCCACTCGAGGCCGGCCTGGTACATCCAGCCCGCAGACCCGGTGTACCAGGTCCAACCGCCGCGGCCGACGTGCGGCGGTTCGGTGTAGACGTCGGCCGGCATGACGTAGGGCTCCACCTTGTAGCGATGGACTCCGGCTCGGGTGCTGGCATGGTTGATGGGGTTCAGAATGGAGAACAGCTCGCCCGCCTTGTCGCCGTCGCCCAGCGCCGCGAAGGCGAGGACCGACCAGATGGCCCCGTGGGTGTACTGGCCGCCGTTCTCCCGGATGCCCGGCAGATAGCCCTTGACGTAGCCCGGATCGACGTCGGACTGGTCGAACGGCGGTGTGAACAGCAGGACGAGACCGTCACCGCGTCGGACGAGGTACTCCTCCACGGCGGCCATCGCCCGCTCCGCGTGGGGAGGATTGGCGGCTCCCGACAGGACGCTCCACGATTGGGCGATCGAGTCGATCCGGCACTCGGCGTTCATGGCGGAGCCGAGCGGCGTGCCATCGTCGAAGAAGGCTCGGCGGTACCAGTCGCCGTCCCAGCCATGGCGCTCGAGCGCCCGCCGGAGCGCCTTCATGTGGGCACGCCAGCGCTCTGCGCGAGGACGCTCACCGCGGGCCTCCGCGATTGGCGCAAAGGCGGCCATGACCGTGTGGAGAAACCAGCCGAGCCAGACGCTCTCGCCCCGGCCTTCGTGACCCACCCGGTTCATGCCGTCGTTCCAGTCACCCGACCCGATGAGCGGCAGCCCGTGTGCGCCGACCGCGAGGCTCCGGTCGATGGCGGTCGCACAGTGGTCGAACAGCGAAGCCGACCCAGCTGAGCGTTCCGGCTGGAAGTAGGCGTCTGTCTGGTCCGGCTGCAGCGCCGGTCCGTCGAGGTAGGGGACGGTCTCGTCGAGGATCGCCGAGTCGCCGGTGACCGCGAGGTAACGACCGACCGCGTACGGCAGCCAGAGGCGATCATCCGAGATCCGGGTTCGGACGCCCCGGCCCGACGGCGGATGCCACCAGTGCAGGACGTCCCCCTCGGCGAACTGATGTGCCGCGGCCCTCAGGAGATGTTCCCTGGCGAGCTCGCGCCTCGGGGTCACCAGGGCGATGACGTCCTGGAGCTGGTCGCGGAACCCGTAGGCGCCGCCTGCCTGGTAGAACGCCGTCCTCGCCCACAGCCGGCACGCAAGCGTCTGATAGACGAGCCAGCGGTTGAGCATGATGTCCATGGAGCGGTCGGGTGTCAGGACCTGGACGGTGCCCTGGGTATCGTCCCAGTAGCTCGCCACGCCGCGCAGCTTCGCCGTGTGGTCGGCCGTTCGGGCGCGCCGGATCAGGTCGGTCGCCGCCGTGGCCCCGTCCGCCTCGCCCAGCAGCACGAGCACCTGGGTGCGCGCTCCGTTGGCGAGCTCGAAGCTGGTCTGCAGGGCGGCGCACGGATCCATCCCGGCCCCGGCGGTTCCCTGCAGCCGATGTCCGCGGTCCAGGCCGGCGGGCCGGTCCGGACCACCATTGCGACCGAGGAATTCGGTGCGGTCGGCCGTCCATTCCGTCTGCCGCCCGCCGAGGTCGAGGAAGGCGACCCGGCCGCCGAAGTCGGCATTCCACGGGTTGCGCACGAGGAGCGCCTGGGTCTCTGGCTCCAACGCCGTGATGATCCCGGGGGCGCTGGCCCCGCGCGACGTCCCCAGGGCCCATTCGGCGTAGGCGGTCACGGAGAGGCGCCTGGAGCGCCCGGAGCGGTTCTCGACGGTCAGCACCGAGACTTTCAGCGGGTCGTCGAGCGGGACGAACTGGACCAGGTCGAGCTCGATCCCGTCGTGCAGGTGCTCGAAGCGACTGTACCCGGCACCGTGATGGGCGACGTAGGTCGATTCTTCGCAGCGGATCGGCTGGGCCGTCGGACCCCATAGCTCGCCGCTGTCGTCATCACGGACGTAAATCGCCTCGCTGACCGGGTCGCTGACGGGGTCGTTGGACCATGGAGTGAGCTGGTTCTCGTGACTGTTCCCGGACCAGGTGTAGCCCGACCCGGACTCGGAGACCTGGAACCCGAACGACGCATTGGCGATCACGTTCAACCACGGCGCCGGGGTGGATTGTCCCGGGCCGATGATGACGACGTACTCGCGCCCGCCATCGGCAAAGCCGCCGAGCCCGTTGAAGAACTCCAGCTCCGTACGCGGCGCGGGCGCCTCGCTCGAGGTCTGCCTCGGGGCGGGCGGCGCTGCGGGCGGAGCGAGCCTCTCGGGACGCTCCAGGCGAATGACCTGGTCGGCGAGACTGCCCCGGCGGCTCAGCAGGACGGCCCGGGCGGCTGCCTGGAGGAGCGTGCGGTCTTCCGTGGAGAGCTGATCCCCACGCAGGATGTACACCCCGCCGTGGCTCGGATGGCCCTCCTGGACGAGGGTGGACTGGCTCATTCGCACGAGCGTCTCGAGCGAATCCTGGAGGTCCTGGGCGTAGGTGGCCCCATGCTCGTTGAGGATCACGAGGTCGACGTCGAGGAGCTTCAGCCGCCAGTACTCGTGCGCGCGGAGCAGCTGCCGAACGATGTCGAGGTCCTCGGCCTCATCGATCCGCACCATGACGATGGGCACGTCGCCCGAGATGCCGTGGGCCCACAGGCCGGGTGCTCCCCGCTCGTTGCGGGCCAGCAGACCCGGCGAGGGCCGCAACGACGGGTCCGAGTAGAGGATCCGGTTCCCCAGGCGCTGGAAGAGCGCGGCCTCGTCGGCCTCGATCCCCAGGTGATGGAGCTGGACCTGGGCCTGCGTCCAGGCCAGGGTCGTCGCGCGTTCGAAGGTGGCCGCCTCGCGATACTTGTCGGCCAGGTCCCGGACGTGCTCGCGTGAATCTGCCACGACCGTGGAGAAGATCGCGTGGGCGGTCGCGCCCGGGGCGAGCCTGACGCGGCAGCGGAGACTGAAGATCGGATCCAGGACCGCTCCGGCGGTGTTCGAAAGTGGACGCCCATCCATGATCGAGACCGGCGAGCGTGCCGACCGGCCCCGACCGAGGAAGCGGGCGCGATCCGTCTCGTACTGGATGACCC
Organism: Chloroflexota bacterium; assembly: GCA_021786265.1. The sequence continues at coordinate 9,355 of JAJYNP010000133.1, read as the reverse complement.
CGCCGCTCTCCTCCTCGACCGCCGCCACATGGGCGGCCCAGATCGGATGCTCGTCCCCGGATCGTGGACGGCGGGTCGCCAGGAGGGCGCCGATGTCCGGGGCGAACTCGGTCTGCACGAACAGGTTCTGAAAGGCAGGATGAGCGACGTCGGCCGCCTGCGGCGCGAGCGCGATCTCCGCGTATGACGTCAGCTCGATCTCGCGAACGTGCGAGCCGAGATTGGTAACCGACACGCGGCGGATCTCCGCGTCGTGCTCCGCCGACACGACGATGGTCCAGCCGGTCGCGATCGATCCGTCGCGACGGGAGAACTCGGCGCGATCCTCCGCGTAGGTGACCTCGTAGCTGTCTGCCTCCACCCCGCTCGGCTGATGGCCGGCCGACCACACCGCGCCGGTGTGCACGTCGCGCAGGAAGAGGTAGCTGCCCCATGAGTCACGAGTCACGTCCTCGCGCCAGCGGGTCACCGCCACGTTGCGCCAGCGGCTGTAACCGGATCCCGCGGCCGTCACCATGACCGCGTACCGCCCATTCGACAGCACGTGCGTGCGCGGGATCGCATCGTAGGGCGAGGCGAATCGACGGAGGACCGGCGGCACGAGGTCGCGCACATCGGCGGCGCTCTTCACCTCCTCGGCACGTGGTCGGGCCACGAGCACGTCGCGCGGTATCCGCTCCTGGAGGAGCAGCTCCGTCGCCTCGATGATCGGGTCGGCGTGGAAGCGCTCCACCATCACGCGGTCATTGAGGACGTTGCCGAGGGCCACCAACGCCATCCCCTGGTGATGGGCCATGTAGCTCTTCACGATCACGACCGACGCCCCTTCGGGAAGCCGGCGCGCCGTGTAGTCGAGCGCCTCCCGGAAGCCGTACCGCCCGCCCGCTCCGGCGCCGCTCAGCCGGGCGAAGTTGCGGGCCGCGGCCTCCGGCCGGATCATCGCCCCGAGGGCGGTCGCGTACGGGGCCACGACGACATCCTCGCCCAGACCCCGCTTCAGGCCGAGGCCAGGCACGCCGAAGCTCGAGTACTGGTACGTCCGCTCGAGGTCGCGCGCGTTGAATGCCGACTCGGAGATGCCCCAGGGCACCCCGCGCTCGGCCGCGTAGCTCATCTGGCGGGCCACCACCAGCCGGTACGTGTGGTCGAGCAGGCTGCGGGCGGGAGCGCGCATCACGAGGGCGGGCATCAGGTACTCGAACATGGACCCGGACCATGAGATCAGGGCGGAGCCACGACCGACCGGCGTCAGTGCGCGGCCCAGCCGGAACCAGTGGTCCGTGGCCACATCCCCCTTGGCGATCGCGAGGAAGCTGGCGAGGCGGGCCTCGGAGGCGAGGAGGTCGTAGCAGCTCGGATCCAGCGAGCCGTCCCAGACCCGAAACCCGACCGAGAAGAGCTTGCGGGTCGGGTCGAACAGGAAGCTGAAGTCCATCTCCCGGAAGCGTTGCTGGGCCTGGTCGGCGATCGCTCGGAGTCGCCGCACGAGCATCGCCGAGGCCGGCGATCCGTCGCCGGTCTCGGGAACCGGCGCATCGGACAGCTCGGCGATCGTCGGGAAGGCGGTCACCCCAGGAGGGGCCTGGAGCAACGCGAGGTCTCGAACATGGCTGCTCACGGCCAGCCGAGTCGCCTCGGCCCAGGTCACCAGGTCGCTCTCGGCACCCTCTCCGCGCTCTGCGGTGAAGGCCGCGGCCACGTCCGACAGCGTGCGCGCGTAGGCGGAGAGCTCGCCCAGGCGGACTGCCCACGCCTCGGGCGTCCCGGGGACGACGGCGCTGGCCCCTGCGGGCGGCTCGAGGGCTTCGTCGAGGTGCCGCCGGGTAATCGTCTGGCTTCTCCGGTCGTCGCCGATCGCGCTGGCAGCCTCGCGGGTCAACGCGATCACGTCGTCGATCCCGGCCAGCGCGGCGGCGACCGGAAGCGGCTGGTCGATCATCTGGCGGCAGGCGTTGGACAGCGCGAGCAAGTGGCCGGCGAGATTGCCGCTGTCGACCGACGACACGTAGGCCGGCTCGAGCCGGTGCAGGTCGCGCGTGTCGTACCAGTTGTACAGGTGCCCGCGGAACCGTTCGAGGCTGCCGATGGTCGCGAGCGTCGTCTCCAGGCGCTCCGCCATCTCGAGCGTCCCGATCCAGCCGAAGTCGCGAGCCGTCACGATGGCCAGCAGGTACAGCCCAATGTTCGTCGGCGAGGTCCGATGGGCGACGACGGGCGCAGGATCGTCCTGGAAGTTGTCGGGCGGCAGCCCATGGTCCTCCGGGCCGACGAAGGTCTCGAAGAACCGCCAGGTCCGGCGGGCGGTCCGACGGAGTGCCCCGACGTCCGCTGCCGAGAGCTGCTCTGCGGCCGATTCGGGGGGTGGCAGGCTGACCCATCGGGCGACGAGGGGCGAGAGCAGCCACAGGACGACGAACGGCGCGGCGATCCAGCCCTCGCCCGGCTTGACGGCGAGGACGAGGATCGCGGTGACGAGCGTGATCGCGACGCCGCCCGCCATCTGCCGGTAGAACCCCGCGAGGTCGAGGTCGACATCGCGGCTTGCCCTGGCCTGGGCGTCGGTCGTCCATTCGAGGAGGTTCCGCCGGGTGACGTACAGCCGCGCCAGGGTTCGCAGGATCGCGTCGAGCATCAGCCATGCCTGGTGCGCGAGGAGCGTGAGGCCGAGGCCCGCCTGGGCCGCGGCGAGCACGACGTCCGCGCCGATGGCTCGCAGGTGGCTGCGCTTGGAGATGCCGCGCCGGCGCGGGAGCAGTCCCGCCATGACGGGCAGCGCCGCGGGGACGATCACCGCAGCCAGGACGAACGCGGTCCACAGGCCGGCCGGGATCGAAGGGAGCGTCCAGGCCGCGACGAGCGTGGCCAGCGTGAGCGGGGCGGACACGGTCCGGCGCAGGTTGTCTACCATCTTCCAGCGGGCGATGCCAGGGATGGAGCTCCGGCTCCGCTGGCCGGCGGCGTCGTGGGCCCGGCTGAGGATCCACGGCAGAAGCTGCCAGTCCCCGCGCGCCCAGCGGTGCTGGCGGGCCGCCGAGACCAGGTAGTTCGAAGGGGATTCATCGAAGAGCTCGACATCGGTCACCAGCCCCGCCCGGGCGAAGACGCCCTCGAACAGGTCGTGGCTCAAGAGCGCGTTCTCGGGCACCCGGCCCGCCATCGCCGCGCCGAAGGCGTCGAGGTCGTAGATCCCCTTGCCGGTGAAGCTCCCCTCCCGGAACAGGTCCTGGTAGACGTCGGAGACGGCGGATGCATACGGGTCGATCCCGGCCGATCCGGAGAAGATCCGCTGGAAGATCGATGCCTCGTGCTCGGCCGGGAGCGTCGAGGTGATCCGTGGCTGGAGCACGCCGTAGCCCTGGGTCACCCGGCCGACCCGCGAATCGAAGCTCGGCTGGTTGAGCGGATGGGCGATCGTCCCCACGAGGCGCCCCACCGCGCCCCGGGGCAGCCGCGTATCGGCGTCGAGCGTGACCACGTAACGCACGTCCGCCGGCGGGGTCGACGCGGGCCGCCCGGTGGTCAGGATGCCGGTCGTGGTCGAGCCGCGCAGGAGGGCATTCAGCTCGTCGAGCTTGCCGCGCTTGCGCTCCCAGCCCATCCAGCAGCCCTCGGCCTCGTTCCAGGTTCTCTTCCGGTGGAAGAGCAGGAACCGGGCGCCTCCCCCGGGAGCCTCGCCGTGGCGCTCGTTGAGCCGGTCGATGGCCGCCGCCGCCGCCGCGAGGAGATCGTCGTCGCCGGGGACGTGCTCGGTCGGGGCGTCGAGCCAGTCCGACAGCAGGGCGAACCGAAGATCGCCCTCGCGGTTCCCCAGGTAGTGCACCTCCAGGTCGCCGACCTGGGCCTCGACATCCGCCTTGCTGGTGAGGAGCGTCGGCACGACGACGAGGGTTCGCAGCCGGGACGGCACGCCATCGTCAAGATCGAGCCGCGGCAGCGTTCTCGGGCCCAGCACGCTGGTGACCGCCCGGTTGACGAGGGCGATCGCGAGGTCGGATGCCGGAGCGAGCGCGAGGATCGCGACCACGAGGATACCTGCATCGGCGGCGCCTCCATTCCCTGACAGCAGGAGTGGTACGGCGAGGATGAGTGCCGTGAACAGCGCGAACGTCCCGAGATAGCCACTCGTCGCGCCCCGGACATAGGCGCGTCGCAGCCGGACCGCCAGCGGCACTCGAACGTGGAGGGCGCGCTCGAACGCGAACCGGCCATCGGACACCAGGTAGTAGCCCGGATCTCGGCGTCGAGCCGCCAGGGACGAGTCGATGTCGTCATCCGGCGGCGCGGCGTCCGCCATCGCCGTGGCCTCCCGGGCGACCTCGACCTCGGTCCGTCCCGAACCCCGTGCCAGCTCTTCGACAGCGTGCCGGTAGCGATCTCGAGTCGCGAAGTCCATATCCCCGAACGAACTTCGTGCACGAAGGACCTCGTCGGCCAGGCTGACGCTTTCGACGAACTGCGCCCAGTCGAACCAGGACAGGAGGCGCATGCTCGTGATCACGTTCCGGACGGTCACGTTCATCGAGGCCTGCCGCTGGTGCTCGAGGCGAACCAGCTCCTCGGCGGTGGTCCCCTGGGCCGCGAGGAGCTCCTCGAGCCAACCGAGGGCAGGTGTCACCGCCGGGTCCTGGTCGCGCAGTCGCTGGAAGAGCTGAACCCGGCCGGCCCTGGGCAAGACCGTGCCCAGGAGCCGGCGCAGCGACGCCGGGGCGACCTGTGGGTTCTCACTGTCAAGGCCGAGGAGCCTGTCGGCGAGCTCGTCCGCCTTCTGCCGTGCCGCGCGGCCTCGCACGATCTGCTCCGCCAGGCGGCGGAGGTTCTCGACCAGGATGATCCGCAGGCTGATCGCGATCGCCCAGAGCTCCCCGATCGTCAGCGGCTCGACTCGCTGGTAGGCACGCACGAAGCGGCGCAGGCTGTCCGGGTCGAAGCGGCTGTCGGTGTGCGCGACATACGCCCACGCGAGACCGAAGACCCGTGGGTATCCCTGGAGATGGCCCTCCGCGATCTTGGGGAGCTCGCGATAGTAGCCCGAGGGCAGGTCGTCGCGGATCTCGCGCAGCTGCTCATCGACGATGTGGAAGTTGTCGACGAGCCATTCCGCGGCCGGCGTGATCGACCGCTCTTCCTTGATCGCCCGGGCGAGCGCGCGATACGACTCGAGCAGGACACGGCCATTCTCGGCGACGCGGGGCCGGATCGCGCGTCCCCGGCCGGGCTCGCCGGTGACCGCCTGGGCGGCGGCGAGGCTCTGCGCGTGCTCTTCCAGCCGCTCCACGCTGAAGAGCTCCGCGAGGATCGGCTCTTCGAGCTCGTCCTGCGAGACATCCGGCCTGCGAATCCTGGGCGGTCGGTCGCGGAGCCCCTGGATCGATCTCACTACCACGCTCACGAGACAGCTGGGACCCAGCTGTCGTCGCCTCGTTCCCGTGACGGGACGATGATACGGGCCGTGGGCGGGCACGCCAAGCCGTCGAGTCGCCGGCAGCGTGCCGGATCCCGGAACCGGACCGGGTCGCGGATCAGCGCTGCGCGTGTGAGGACGCCACATCGCCGAAGACGTGCCTCGGATCCAGGACCGTAGCGCGGCGCAGCGGCGCCGTCTTCGGCCTCGGCCGGGGCGCCGCTGCCGGTGCAGCCCCTGGTGGTGCAAGTCCGGCTTACGCGCCGTTAGCCACGATTTCACCGCGCGCCAATCTCCCGGGGCCGCCCGTTTACCCGCGCGTGAGACCGTTCGGATCGACCCAAAGCCGAAGTACCTTCAGGGGGGTACGACATGCTCAGACGGTTCAGCGGTCGAGTGCGCGCGCTCGTCGTCCTCGCGTCGGTCGCGGCGCTCGGTGCATCAGCGGCCTCCCCGGCGGGACTGGCTGTTGCCGGCACCCATGCCGCCCAGCAAGCGGTCACCGTGGCCAGCGCCACTCCGATCCGCCACCTCGTGGTGATCTTCCAGGAAAACGTGTCGTTCGATCACTACTTCGCCACCTACCCGAACGCGACGAATCCACCTGGAGAACCGCCGTTCCGGGCCGCGCCGGACACGCCGACGGTGAACGGGCTGACGGCGGCGCTCCTCACCGACAACCCCAACACGGTCAACCCCCAGCGGCTGGACCGCAGCCAGGCCATCACCTGCGACCAGAACCACGGCTACACGGCCGAGCAGAGCGCGTTCGACAACGGCCTGATGGACAGCTTCGTGCAGAGCACGGGCGCCACCTACGGCTCGTGTGATCCCAGCCAGGTGATGGACTACTACGACGGCAACACCGTCACCGCCCTCTGGAACTACGCGCAGCATTTCGCCATGAGCGACAACTCCTACGGCACCACGTTCGGCCCGTCGTCGCCCGGGGCGGTCAACGTGACCGCCGGCAATACGTACGGCGCGATCTGCGGCCCGAGCTCCGCGGTCTACAACGCCTCCACCTGCTCCGGCGCAAGCGCCACCAACCTTCCCGCGGCCGGCCCACAGTCCGCGCAGCCGCAGGGGGCCGGGACCATGTACAGCGACGCCGACCCCTACTACGACGTCTGCTCGTACAGCGAGGACAGGAAGGCCGCCAGCAGCACCATCGAGATGGGCGGCCAGAATATCGGTGACCTGCTGACCGCTCACCACGTCACCTGGGGCTGGTTCCAGGGCGGGTTCGCGAGCCCGGGCTACGTGGCAGGGCAGCCGTCGAGCGACGACCTGGCGAACGTGTGCACCGGCACCACGACCAACGTCGGGGGCGCCGTGGTGAAGGACTACATCCCCCACCACGAGCCGTTCCAGTACTACGTTTCGACCGCCAATCCCGCCCATCTGCCGCCCACGTCGATCGCCGCCGTTGGCCATGACGACCAGGCGAACCACCAGTACGACCTGCGCGACTTCTGGGCGGCGGCGGACAGCGGCAACCTGCCCGCGGTGTCATACCTGAAGGCTCCCGCCGCGCAGGACGGGCACGCCGGCTACTCGGATCCGCTCGACGAGCAGACCTTCCTGGTCGACACGATCAACCGGTTGGAGGCGCTGCCCACGTGGAGCAGCACGGCGGTCGTGATCAACTGGGACGACAGCGACGGCTGGTACGACCACCAGATGGGACCGATCGTCGATCAGTCCCAGACCTCGCTGGACACCCTCAGCGGCACCGGCGCGTGCGGCACGAATCCCGCGAAGGTGCACGAGGGGCAGCAGGCACGGTGCGGGGTCGGACCGCGCATCCCGCTCCTCGTCATCTCGCCCTACAGCAGGACGAACTTCGTCGACGGGACATTCACCACGCAGACCTCTGTCGTCAGCTTCATCGAGAGCAACTGGCTCGGCGGCCGGAGGATCCCGGGCGGATCGGCCGACGCGTGGACCGGCTCGCTGGGCAACATGCTCGACCTGGCGAAGCCGACCGCGGCCCCGCTGTTCCTCGACCCGTCGACGGGCGAACCGACCTCCCGAGGTCAGTCCAACCCGTAGCCAGAAGGGCAGATCCCCACAGGCCGTCGCGCGGAGGTCGCATCAACCGCCTCCGCGCGACGGGAACCCGCCGAGGACGGCCACAGGGGTCCAGTCGTGCTTGCCGCGGTGCCGGCCTGCGATATCGGTGGCGCCCTGCCCCATGATCCCGGGCAGTCAGGTCCACGTACCGCGCTCCCGTCAGCACCGAGCGTCGCGAATCGAGGGCCGGTATGCGTTGGGTACGGCGGTGCCAGTGCGGCTGGTCAAGTCGTGTGTCACAGCAGACTTGCCGGGGGCTATACGATCTCTCCGACGGGGCCGTGCGGTCCTACGACCAGATGGGTCGGCCCGAAGAGGGTTGTCGGCATGGGGATTGTCGGTGTCGCGACCTGAGCGCCCCCGGCGTGTCTCGTCAGCGCTGGCCAGCGCGGCCCGGCAGCACCAGACGCCGATGAATGGTGAGGTGCCCCAACTCCCGGTCGAGCAGTTCCGCCTGCTCGCCGAGACGTCGCGCGACGTGGTCTTCCGGTACCGGCTCGCGCCCACACCCGGATACGAGAAAGACGGCGCGACGATCTGGGTCGAGCTGCGCTCCGCGCCCTTCATGGGACCGGACGGAGCGATTGGGTTCGACGGCGTGGCGCGGGACGTCACGGCGCAGAAGGAGGCCGAGGATGCCCTGCGGGCCGCCCAGCAGGAGGCGGCACAGCTCGCCAGGATCATGGCCTCGGCCGACGAGGCGCTCATCGGGGAGACGCTCGACGGCATCGTGACGAGCTGGAATGCGGCCGCCGAGCGCCTCTTCGGGTACACCGCCGGCGAGATGCTCGGGCAGTCCGTGCTCCGGCTGGCTCCGCCGGGAGACGAGTCCACCCAGCGGTGTTCGCCCACGACATAGGCCCACGCAAGCGGAGCGAGGCGGCACTTGCGGCGAGTGAGGCGCGCTTCCGCGCCGTCGCCGAGGCCGTGCAGGAGGGAGACGCGGAGGCCCGGGTTGCCGCCGAGGTGCGTGAACGGGTTCACTTCGTCATAACGGGCGGGATCGATCTGCCGCAGCGCCGGCCGCGGATCACCGGGCGTGCGAGTCGGGTCATACTGGCCGGCCACCCCGACGAGGGCGGCCGGCAGTGCTGAGACACCGCTGACCGCGCAGTCGCTGGCGAACTTGCCGCCGGCCAGCGCCACCAGGACACCGTGGACCACGCCAGCCGAGCACCCAAACACGGTGATCCACGCAGGGTCACCGCCGTACTCAGGCCCCCTCGCCCGGGCGAACCGAACCGCGCACGCGGCATCTCCGTACCGCCCGGTCGCCCTACCTCATCTGCTCGGAACCCGACGTTGAAGACCACCGCCCCCTGCCAGGCGATCGCCTCCGCCAGCGGCTCCAGTCGGCTCGCGACTCCCCCAGCCCGTGCAGGATCACCACGATGGGCCAGGGTCCAGGCTTCCCAGGGGCGTGGATGTCGAGGCGCTGTGTCGAGGAGTACGCGAGGTCGCTCACCTCGGTGGCGGGCTCGCAGGGGCCCGGGCGCACGAGTGACGACGCGGGCGTGCCCGATGAGGCCACGGGCAGCTGGAGAGCCGGGGCAGGCGGAGGGTGGAGACACATGCTGTTCTGGCGACCCGTGGCGGGCTTCCGCGCTGGCTGATGGGCAGCCTCGCCCGCGCTCGGAAGTGCCGGCTGGTAGCTGGGCGCGCTCTGATCGTACCGGGCTGCGGTATCTGACAGCGCCACGTCCGGCATCACCAGCCGCACCGTCTCGCGCTCAGGCGGGGACCGGTGACGGCGCCGGCGCCGGACCGGACGGCGTGGAGCCGTCCGCGGGGAGCCGGTGGTCCGGCGTCAGCACGCCGATGGGCCGCGGCGTCGGGCCGCCCTGCTCCTTCCGCGGGTCGGGCAGGTCGGCGAAGATC
>JAJYNP010000292.1 GCA_021786265.1 Chloroflexota bacterium | reverse complement strand
CCGTGGCCGGTCACGATGAGCGCGTTGTGGCCCTCGTCGGACGAGCGGCGGGCGCGGAGGAGCACCTGGCCCTGCGCGTCGCCGTCGCCCGAGACGGCCTTGATCTCGTACTCGGTGAGGACCGGGTTCCAGCCCAGGACGGGCAGGATCGCGGCATCGACCGCCTTGAACAGCGCGTTGACCGGCCCGTTGCCCGTGGCGTCGCCGGCCTTCGCCTCGCCCGCCACCACCAGGCTCGCCGAGCCCACAGAGTGGCCGCCCGACGAAGAGCTGATGCTCCAGCCCAGCAGCTCGATGGAGCGTGGCACGTCGGCCTTCTTCTGCTCGACGAGCGCGATCAGGTCGGCGTCGGTGACGTCCTTCTTGCTGTCGGCCAGCTGGATCGCCGCGCGGTACACGGCGTCGAGCTCGTCGCCGTCGACTTCATAGCCCAGCTCGCGGAGCTTGCCCTGAAGGCCTCGCCGCCCGGACAGCTTGCCGATCGAGAGGGTGCTGCCGGCGAGGCCCACAGACTGGGGGGTCATGATCTCGTAGGTCAGCGGGTTCTTGAGGATCCCGTCCTGGTGGATCCCCGACTCGTGGGAGAACGCGTTGGCGCCGACGATCGCCTTGTTGGGCTGGACCGCGAAGCCGGTGAGGTAGCTCACGAGGCGCGAGGCGGCGGTGATCTGGTCCGTGGCGACCGAGGCGACGAGGTCCGGGAACTGGGCCGGGCGTGTCCGGAGGGCCATGACGACCTCTTCGAGGCTCGCATTGCCGGCGCGCTCGCCGAGGCCGTTGATCGTCACCTCGACCTGACGGGCTCCCGCCTGGACGGCGGCGAGGGTGTTCGCGGTGGCGAGGCCGAGGTCGTTGTGGCAGTGGACGCTGATCGTCGCGGCATCGCCGATGCGGTCGTGGACGGCGCCGACGAGCCGGCCGAACTCGGACGGGATCGCGTAGCCGACGGTGTCCGGGATGTTGAGCGTCGACGCGCCGGCCTCGGTGACCGCCTCGTACACGTCGAGCAGGTAGGAGAGCTCGGTCCGCGAGGCGTCCTCGGCCGAGAACTCGATCTCGGCGTCGCGGCCCAGCGCCTGGCGCGCCCAGCCGACCCAGCGCACGGCCTCGGCGAGGGCCTGCTCGCGCGTCATGCGCAGCTTGTGCGCCAGGTGGATGTCGCTGGTCGCGATGAACAGGTGGAGGTGCGGGTGCTCGGCGACACTGATCGCCTCGACCGCGCGCTGGGGGTCTCCGTCGCGGCACCGGGCGAGGGCCGCCACGGCGATCCCGCCCCGCGTCTCCTGGGCGATCCGCCGGACCGCCTCGAAGTCGCCGGGCGAGGCGGACGGGAAGCCCGCCTCGATGACGTCCACCTTGAGCCGCGCGAGCTGGCGCGCGACCTCGAGCTTCTCGGCGGCGGTGAGGCCGGCGCCGGGCGCCTGCTCGCCGTCGCGCAGCGTGGTGTCGAAGATGCGGACGGCCCCGGCGGCAACGCCGCCGCCGAACCGCGGGCGCGTGGGCTCGAACATGCTCATTTCGCCTTCCCAGCTACCGAGCTCGTGGAGGCCTGGGCGGCGCCCGCCTCGACCACCACGGGGTTGAGGAACGGCATCCTGCTGCGCAGGTCAGCGCCGACCTGCTCGATCTGGTGGTCGCGGTCCCGCGCGCGGAGCTCGGCGAACTCGCCGCCGCCCGCCTCCTGGACCGCGATCCAGCGCGTCGCGAACGCGCCCGACTGGATGTCGGCGAGGACGTCCTTCATGGCCGACTTCGCGCCCTCGGTGACGCGCGGGCCGGAGACGTAGTCGCCGAACTCCGCGGTGTCGCTGACCGAGAAGCGCATGTAGTTGAGGCCACCGCGGTACATCAGGTCCACGATCAGCTTGAGCTCGTGCATCGTCTCGAAGTAGGCCAGCTCGGGCTGGTAGCCGGCCTCGACGAGCGTCTCGAACGCCGCCTTGACCATGGCCGACACGCCGCCGCAGAGGAGCGCCTGCTCGCCGAACAGGTCGGTCTCGGTCTCCTCCTTGAACGTGGTCTCGAGCACGCCCGCACGCGTGGAGCCGATGCCCCGCGCGTAGGCGAGGGTGCGCGCCCGGCCGGTGCCGGACGGGTCCTGCTCCACCGCGAACAGCGCGGGCACGCCGCCGCCCTGCTCGTACACGCTGCGGAGCAGGTGGCCGGGACCCTTGGGCGCCACCATGCCCACGTCCACGGTGGACGGCGGCTGGATCCGGCCGAACCGGATGTTGAAGCCGTGCGCGAACATGAGGAGCGCGCCGGGCCGCAGGTTGGGCGCGATCTCGGCGTCGTAGACGGCCTTCTGGATGGTGTCGGGGACCGCGATCATGACCACGTCGGCGGCCTTGACCGCCTCAGCGACGGTCTCGACCTCGAGGCCGGACGCCTCGGCCAGCGGCCAGCTCTTGCTCCCCTCGGCCAGCCCGACGACCACCTTGACGCCGCTGTCGCGCAGGTTGAGGGCGTGGGCGTGGCCCTGGCTCCCGTAGCCGATGACCGCGACCGTCTGGCCCTCGAGCGCCGACGGGTCGGCATCGGCGTCGTAGTACATCTTCGCGGTCACAGCTTGAGCGCCTCCTCGATGGACCCGGCCCCGCGCAGCATGACGATCGCGCCGGTCCGGACCAGTTCCTTGATTCCATAGCTGCGCGTCAGCGCGACCAGCGCGTCGATCTCAGCCTCGGTCCCCGTCGCCTCGACGATGACGGACTCCGGCGCGATGTCGACGACCCGGCCCTTGTACAGCTCGACGATCTTGATGACCTCGGCCCGATTGGCGTCGGTCGCGCGCACCTTGATCAGCGCCAGCTCGTGCTCGACGACTTGGTCCGCGGTGACGTCCTGGACCTTGAGCACGTCGATGAGCTTGTACAACTGCTTGGCGGCCTGTTCCACGGCGACGTCGTCCCCGTGGAGCGTGATGGTCATCCGGCTGATGTTCTCGCGGTCCGTGCGCGACACCGCGAGCGAGTCGATGTTGAAGTTGCGGGCCCGCATGAGGCTGGCGACGCGGTTGAGGACGCCGGGGTGGTCCATGACCAGCACGACCAGCGCGTGGCGGTGGGGAGCTCCGGTGCCCGGCAGTGCGCGGTCCGGCGGCGCGGCGTGGGCGGCAGTCTCGGGGGTCATTCCTCGGGGCCTCCCCAGTTCTCGATCAGATCGGACAGGCCCTTGCCGGCGGTCATGAACGGGAAGACGTTCTGCTCCTCCTCGATCTCGAACCAGACCAGTGCCGGCCCGTCAACGGCCTGCGCAGCGCGGATGGCGCCGTCGACCTGGTCGGGCGCCGTGGCCTTCCAGGCCGGGATCCCGTAGGCCTCGGCGAGCTTGACGAAGTCAGGGCCGGGCAGGTGCGAGGAGTGGTAGTTGCCCCCGTAGACGATCTCCTGCCACTGCCTGATCATCCCGAGCTTCTTGTTGTCGAGGATCGCGATCTTGACCGGGATCCGGTCCGCGGCCAGGGTCATCAGCTCCTGGCTCGTCATCTGGAAGCCGCCGTCGCCGGCCAGCGCCCAGGTCTCGGCCCCGGGATTGCCCAGCGCCGCCCCCATCGCGGCCGGGACCGCGAAGCCCATCGTGCCCAGGCCGCCCGAGCTCACATGGCTGTTGGGCCGCTTGAACCTAGTGTAGCGCGCGGTCCACATCTGGTTCTGCCCCACGTCGGCCACGTAGGTCGCGTCGTGGTTGGTCAGCTCGCCGATGCGCTCGACCACGAAGTCCGCGGTCATGGCGCCCTCGCGCCAGCCGCCCGAGCCGTGCCACGGACTGGCCTCGGACTCGGCGCGCCACTCGGCCAGCTGGTCGAGGTACTCGGCGCGGTCCGCGGGGTCGACCTGGTGGACGAGCCTCGTCAGGCCGGCGAGGATGTTCTTCGCGTCGCCCACGATGGGGACCTCGACCGCGACGTTCTTGCCGATCTCGGCAGGGTCGATGTCGGCGTGGATGATCCGCGCGTACGGGGCGTACGTCTTGACGCTGCCCGTGACGCGGTCGTCGAAGCGCATGCCGATGGCGATGAGCAGGTCGGCTGCCTGGATCGCGCGGTTCACGTGCTTCCAGCCGTGCATGCCCATGTAGCCGTAGGCGAGCGGGTGGTCCTCGTCCATCGCCCCGATGCCCAGCAGCGTCCACGCGACCGGGATCTGCGTCTTCTCGGCGAACGCCGCGAGCTCGTCCCAGGCCTCGGCGATGAGGACGCCGTGACCGGCGAGGATCAGCGGGCGCTTCGCGTCTGCGATCTCGCGCGCCGCCGTCTTGAGCTGCTTGGGGTGGCCCTCGATGGTGGGGCGGAAGCCGGGCAGGCCCGCGGCGACCTCCTCGGCCGACGGGTGCTCGGCGCGGGTCTCGCCCTGGAGGGCGTCCTTGGTGAAGTCGACGTGGACGGGACCGGGGCGGCCGTGGCTGGCGATGTAGAACGCCTCCGCGACGACCCGCGGGATGTCGTCGGCGTGGCGCACGAGGTAGTTGTGCTTGGTCATCGGCAGCGTGATGCCGGTGATGTCGATCTCCTGGAACGCGTCCTTGCCCAGGAGCGGGCTGGCGACGTTGCCAGTGAGCGCGACCATCGGGACCGAGTCCAGCATCGCGGTGGCGATGCCGGTGACGAGATTGGTGGCACCGGGCCCGCTGGTGCCCATGCAGACCCCGACCTTGCCGGTGGCCCGGGCGTAGCCGTCGGCGGCATGGGCGCCACCCTGCTCGTGCCGGACGAGGATGTGGCGGACCTCGGGGTAGTCGGCGAGGATGTCGTAGATCGGGAGGATGACACCGCCCGGGTAGCTGAACAGGGTGTCCACGCCCTGGCGGATGAGCGCCTCCATGAGGACGTCCGCACCGATGCGGGTGCGCTTGCGGTTGCGCACGTCGTGGAGCATCGCGCGACGCGCCTCCTCGATCGCCACGGCCGTCGCCGACCCATCGCCGGGGACATGGCTGCGGCGCTCGGGCGAGGCGCCCGCGGCGGTACCGCCGGCCGGCGGTTCGCCCTTGGTGACTGTCATCGGTTTCGGTCCCTTCCCGTCCTCACGGCCCCGCGACCGTCCCGGACATGCAAAAGACCCTCGCCACCCGGCGAGGGTCCCTTCGGTTCTCGGTGGTTCCTGCGCTAGCGGCGCCCGATCCTCCGTGTTCCTCCGTTCTCCCGCCGGGAGCCGGTAATGAGGAGGCCAAGAAGGCCCTCAAGGCCCAGGAGGAGCGCGCGAAGAAGGTCGAGGGGCGATACGCCGAGCTGGAGGTCGCGAGTGGGCACGGTGACGCGGCGGCCGTCCGTCGTCACGACGACGGCAACTGCTCGGCGATCCCGGTTCGGAAAGAAGCCCACGCAGAACTCCAGCACGCCCGTTGGTCTAACGGGTTTGCGGAGTGTAACGGCATTCGCGCGGAAGGCGCAACCACCCGAACCGCAACCACCCGAACCGCAACCTTCGGCCCCCTGTCTGGGGCGGGTGGGCCGTGCCCTCGCGGCTTCGGGGCTTCGGGGCTCCGATCGCATGCGCCCTCTGTTGTGTGCCGTGACTTGGACTGCCGGTCCGAACTACGGGCGTTCGAGTGTCGGGATCTGGCCCCCGAGACAATTCGTGGACCGATTGGCGTCGCGCAGGCCGTCGTTGGCGTCGCTGTCGCCCGCCACCGACATGGGACCACCATGAGGCTGGTTTCGCCAGCCTCATGGGACCACCTCCTCGCCACTCATGGGACCACCCCGGCAGGCCGCGTGCCGGCTGTGGTACGCCGCGCCAGGGGTCCAAGGGACCGGAGGTGCGGGGTGGCGTTTCGGGAGGTGGCAGTGTCCGAGGTGCGGGAGGTCCTGCGGCTGGCGGTCCTGGGCCGCGGCCTGCGCGAGATCGCGAGGCTGACGGGGATCGATCGCAAGACCGTGCGCCGCTATCTGGAGGCGGCGCGCGACGCGGGCTTCGACCCGGCAGCCGGGGTCGACACGCTCGACGACGCGCTCATCGGGGCGGTCTGCGAGCGCGTCCGCCCGGCGCGGCCCGGCGGCCACGGCCGGCCGTGGGCAGCGCTCGAGGAGCGCCGGGCGCAACTGCTGGCCTGGCTCGGGGACGGTCTGCGGCTCACCAGGATCGAGACCCTGCTCGCCCGCGAGGGGTGCGTCGTCCCGTACCGGACGCTCCACCGGTTCTGCGCCGACGAGCTCGGCCTCGGGCGCCGGGCGCCGACCGTCCGGGTCGCCGACGGCAAGCCCGGCGACGAGCTGCAGGTCGACTTCGGGCGCCTGGGACTCCTGCCCGACCCGGCCGTCGGCCGCCGGCGCGTCGTGCACGGCCTCGTGTTCACCGCGGCGTACAGCCGCCACACGTTCGTCTGGCTGACCTTCCGCCAGACCCTCGAGGCCGTCATCGAGGGGTTCGAGGAGGCCTGGGCCTTCTTCGGCGGCGTCTTCCGGGTCGTCATCCCCGACAACTGCAGCGCCATCGTGGCGGTGGCCGACCCGGTCGCGCCGCGCCTCACCGAGGGCTTCCGCGAGTACGCCCAGGCCCGCGGCTTCGTCGTCGACCCGGCCCGGGTCCGGCACCCGAGGGACAAGCCGCGGGTCGAGCGGACCGTTCCCTACGTCCGGGAATCGTTCTTCCGGGGCGAGGCGTTCGCCGGCCTCGCGGACGCCCAGGCGGGCGCGGTCCGCTGGTGCACGACGACGGCCGGCCTGCGCATCCACGGCACGACGCGCCGCCGCCCGGCCGAGGTGTTCGCGGCCGAGGAGCGCCCGCTCCTGCTGCCGGCTCCCGAGGCGCCGTACGCCGTCCCCGCGTACGGGACGGCCAAGGTCCACCGCGACCACCACATCGCCTTCGGGCGGGCGCTCTACTCGGTGCCGGGCGACCTCGTCGGCCAGGAGGTGGCCGTCCGGGCCGAGGCCGGGCTCGTGAAGGTCTTCTGGCGGGGCGCCCTCGTCAAGGTCCACCCGCGCCAGCGGGCCGGCGGGCGGGTGACGGACCCCGACGACCTGCCGCCCGAGCGGACCGCGTACGCCATGCGCGACCTCGACCGCCTGGTGACCCTCGCCCGGACCCACGGCCCGTCGGTCGGGCTGTATGCCGAGCGCCTCCTCGGGGGCCCGCTGCCCTGGACCCGGATGCGCCAGGTGTACCGGCTGCTCGGCTACGCGAGGCGGTACGGCGCCGAGCGGGTCGAGGCCGCCTGCGCCCGGGCCCTCGAGCCCGACGTGGTCGACGTCGGGCTGATCGGGCGGATGCTCGAGCGGGCGACCGAGGCCGGGCCGTCGGAGCGGCGCCCGGTGGCGCTCGTGCTGCCCCTGCGCTTCGCCCGCCCCGAGACCGCCTTCGCCCCGCGCGGGAAGGAGATGCCCCGATGACCGCCACCCCCGTCTCGCCCGAGCTGCGCGGCCTCCTGCGCCGGCTCAAGCTCGGGCCCGTCCTGGACACCCTGCCCGAGCGCCTGGTCCTCGCCCGGGGCCGGAGCATGCCCCACGCCGAGTTCCTCGAGCTCGTCCTCGCCGACGAGGTGGCGCGCCGGGACCGGACGTCGGCAGCGCGCCGGGCGGCGGTCGCCGGGCTCGATCCCTCGATGACGCTCGAGCGCTGGGACGAGAGCGCCGCCGTCAGCTTCGACCGGTCCCTGTGGGCCGAGCTCACGAGCCTGCGCTTCTGTGACGAGGCGGCCGACGTCATCGTCATGGGCCCGGTGGGGGTCGGCAAGACGCACCTCGCCTCGGCGCTCGGGCACATCGCCTGCCGCCGCCGGCGGAGCGTCCTCGTCGGGCGGACCGACCGGATCCTCAAGCGCCTCCGGGCAGCCCGCCTCGACGCCTCCTACGACGCCGAGCTGCGCCGCCTGCTGCGGGTCGACCTGCTCATCCTCGACGACTTCGCCCTCACCGCGCTCGACGCGACCGAGACCGCCGACGTCTACGAGCTCGTGGTCGAGCGCCACCGGCGGGCCTCGACGGTCGTGACCAGCAACCGCGACCCGTCCGAGTGGCTGGCCGCGATGGCGGACCCGCTGCTCGCCCAGAGCGCGATCGACCGGCTCGCCTCCGGCGCCCACGCCCTCGTCGTCGAGGGCGAGTCCTACCGCCGTCGAATGCGGCCCGGCCGCACCCAGCTCACCGAGCCGGCGCCTGCCGGTTGACCAATGCAGCGGAGGTCGCGATGATCCAGTCCGTCCCGGTCAGCGGACCGCCCCGATGGTCCCATGCTCGTGGCGAGAGGCTGGTCCCTTCACGCTGGCAAGCGACATC
>JAJYNP010000181.1 GCA_021786265.1 Chloroflexota bacterium | reverse complement strand
CCGGAGGAACCCGCGCCGCGCACGCCCTGGCGACCGGCGCCAGACCATCCCTGGCGCCGCTGACCGCTGCCTGCCCCTGGACAGAATCACTGGCCGCCTGGACGGTCAAAGTCACTGGCCGGCGACACGAACGGAGGGTCGCGAACGGGGGGTCGCGGTTGTGCAGGGCAGCGCGCCGGCGCGGTCCCGATCTACATCCGCCGGGCCGGCCACGCGTGGCCGGATGGTACGCTCTCGGATCGATGCGCCTCTTCGGGAATGGAGAGGCCCAGCGGATTGCCGGAGACCGCGCGTGACCGACGAGCCGGACCTCTACCGGATGCTCGAGGTGCATCCGTCGGCCGACGCCTCGGCCATCCGGGCCGCGTATCGACGCCTCGCGCGGCGCTTCCACCCCGACGTGGCCTCGCCGGCGCAGCTCGATGACGCGCGCCGCATGAGCGAGATCAACCGGGCCTGGGAAATCCTGCGGGACCCCGAGCGACGCTCCGCCTACGATCGGCGGCGGTCCGCGCCCACCAGCGGGTACGTGGCGCCCCGGCCGGCGGCCCGTTCCGGAACAGGGTACGCACACCGTCCCGGGGATGCACGTCCTGCCGGAGATGGCGGGCACGGCGCCGGTGCCCACGGGCGGAGCACTCCCACGGCCCGCGGCTTCGCGCGTGGTGCGGCATCGCCCGCCGGCAGCGGCGAGTCGCCCGGGTCACCGGGACGGCCGGGGCGGCCGCCCGGCCAACCGAGCGGCACCATGCTCACGTTCGGGCGCTACGCGGGCTGGTCGCTCGGCGAGATCGCCCGCCGCGATCCCGACTTCCTCGAGTGGTTGGAGCGCACGCCCTCCGGCCGGCCGTATCGCGACGAGATCGACGCGCTGCTCCGGCGCCTCGGCCGGAGAGCGCCGGGGGCAGACCCACTGGCGCGACCCGGCAGGTTCCGCGCCTGACGCGCCGGCATCCGCGCCGTGGAGTCACCGTCCGGCGGGGACGGCCTTCACCACTTCGGGCGCACCTGTCTCAGGTTGATCGACTGGAGCACGCCCAGCCCGAGCGCGATGCTGATCAGCGAGGCCCCGCCGTGCGTGATGAACGGCAGCGGGATGCCGGTCACCGGCATGATCCCGATGGTCATCCCGACGTTCACCAGCACCTGGAACAGCAGCATCGAGGCGATGGCGCCGGCGAAGGCGAGCCCGAACTCGTCGTCGGAACGCCAGGCCGCGAGCAGGACCCGCCAGATGAGCGCCGCGAACAGCAGGAAGACCACGATCGCCCCCACGAACCCCAGCTCCTCGGCCAGGATCGAGAAGACGAAGTCGGTCGACTGGACGGGAAGGAAGTCCAGCGAGTTCTGCGTGCCGTTGGTCAGGCCCTTCCCGAAGAGGCCACCGGAGCCGACCGCGATCATCGACTGGATCACATGGTAGCCGGACCCCTGGGGGTCGGCGGTGGGGTCGAGGAACGAGATCAGCCGCTGCTTCTGGTAGTCGCGCAGCAGGTACGTCCAGGCGAAGGGGATCGCAGCCACGATCCCCGCGCCGAGGACCACCAGCCAGCGCAGGCTGGCGCCCGAGACGAAGAGCGTCCCCACGACCATGGCACCGAACACGAGTGACGTGCCGAGATCCGGCTGCATCGCCACCAGCACGATCGGCGGGGCGACGAGGGCCCCCGCACCGACGATCGTGAGCAGCCCCCCGACCTGCGTGCCCCGCGAGCTGATCCAGTTGGCGAGCACGACCGCCATCAGCACCTTCGCCAGCTCCGAGAACTGGAACTGCATGCCGAGTACGGTCACCCAGCGGGCCGACCCGCCCACCCCGGACCCGATCGCCAGCGACATGACCAGCAGGCCGATGTTCACGAGGTACAGCGGCCACGCGAACGTCTTGAGCCACCGGTAGTCGAACGCCGCAGCGACCAGGAACGCGACGATCGCGAGCGCGGCCCAGATGAGCCCCCGGGTGAAGGTGGAGCCGGCCGACAGCGGCGACACGCCCGACTCGTAGCTGTTGGTGTAGGCCATCACCAGCCCCATGCCCGCCAGCAGCGAGGCGTAGATCACCAGCTGGACGTCGAAAGCGCTCCACGCCGCCACGGCCGTCTGGCTGGCCCACTTGAGCCTGTCCTGCTGGAGCCTGATCGCGCCCATGGCTCAGTTCCCCGCCCCGGGCTGGATCAGGAACAGGTTCCGGTAGTCCTGCTTGATGCCGTAGTGCATCTGCAGGAAGTACTTCACGATCTCGGTCGCCACGTTGCCGATGCTGCGGGACGTGTCGTAGGCGAAGGCCAGGACGGCCAGCTGGGAGTCGGCCTTCGCGAAGTCGCCCGAGGGCGAGACGAAGCCCACGAACCAGGAGTGGAATGGCAGGTTCCCGTCGATCTTGCGGGCGCCGTACTCGGCGGTGCCGGTCTTGCCGGCGACATAGAGCGGCATGTCCACCACGTTGCCGGTATGGCGGATCACCACCGCCTCGCGCGCCGCCTCGCGCATGTAGGCCAGGATCGAGGGGTCGATCTTCACCCGGGCGCGCAGCTTCGGCGCGAACGCCTGCACCACCTGCCCGGTGGGGCTCAGGACCTGGCGCACGACCTGGGGCTGCCAGAGCGTGCCGCCGTTGGCCAGGGCGCAGTAGGCGTCGAGCAGTTCGATGGGGGTGACCGCGTCGTAGCCCTGCCCGATGCCCGCGAGGTACGTCTCACCGGGGAAGATGGTCTGCCCGAAGGTCTGCAGCTTCCACTCGTTGGAGGGCACGATCCCCGCCGCCTCCCCCGGCAGGTCGATCCCGGTGGGCGCCCCGAACCCGAACTGGTGGGCCCAGTAGGCCAGCCGGTCGATCCCCACCAGCGCCGCGGCCTGGTAGAAGAACGTATCGCTCGACTGGGCGTAGGCGCCCGCCACGGTGAGCGGTCCGAACCCCGCACCGTTCCAGTCCCTGAAGGTCTGGCCGTCCAGCGTCAGGTACGGGTACGTGGGCAACGTCTGCGTCGGCGTCAGCTTGCCGTCCGCAAGGACCGCGCTGCCCGTCACCAGCTTGTAGGTCGACCCGGGCGGGTAGATCTCGCCGATCGCGTGGTCGAGCAACGGATGGTTCGGGTCGCTCGTGAGAGCCGTATAGGCCTGCGTGGAGATGCCCTGCTCGAACGCGTTGTCGTCGTAGGTGGGCAGGCTGACCATGGCCAGGACCTCGCCGGTCTGGGGGTTCATCACGATGACGACCCCCTCCTTGAGTCCCGCGGTCTGCAGCCCCCACTCCAGCGCGGTCTGCGCCTGCTCCTGCATCTGCAGGTCGATCGAGAGCTGCAGCGTGTCGCCCGCCTGCGGCTGCGTGGGCGTGGACAGCACCTGGATGGGGCGGCCGGTGGCGTCGCGCTCCACTTCCTGCACGCCGTACGTCCCCCGCAGCAGCTGCTCGTACTGCGCCTCGAGCCCTGTCTGCCCGATCATGTCGTTCGGCAGGTAGCCCTGGCCCCGGAGCGCCTGCAGCTGGACCGCATTGATGGGCGCCGTGTACCCCAGGACCTGCGAGAGCAGCGAGCCGTACGTGTACTGGCGGCGCGAATCGACCACGACCTGGACCCCGGGCAGTTCGAGGTGATCCTCCGCGATCAGCTGCGCCGTGGACTGCGACACGTTCGCCGCGACCTTGACGCCGTCGAAGACCGCACCCGCGTTGGCATCGATGGTCTCGTTGATCTGCGTGGTCGACAGGTGGAGGAGCTGCGCGAGGAGGCCCACGACGTCCGACCGCTGCGGAAAGGGCAGGTCGGCGGGAATGACCTCGATCGAGAACGTCGGCACGTTCTCCACGAGGGGTCGCCCGGCCCGGTCGACGATGATCCCGCGCGTCGACTGGATCGGCTCGAGCGAGGTCATGTTCGCGTAGGCCTGCGCGCCGTACTGGGCGCCCTGGGCGACCTGGAGGTAGGCCAGTCGCACCGTGAACGTGCCCAGGATGAGGACCACGACCAGGCCGAACGCCACGAAGCGCCCGAGCGACCGCGGGCGCCGGGGGCGCTCGTCGTAGAACGCGCTCATGGCGCCGCCACCGACCGGGGGAACGTGACGCGTGATCGCATGGACGGCCGGAGCATAGCTCGGGACCCGAAGTGAGGCGTTGCACCCGCATCGCCGAACGCGTCCGGTCCGCTGCCCGTCCGCCCGGAGGCCACTCGCCATGCTGGGCCTGGTGCCGAAGGTGGGTCTCGAACCCACACGAGGTTGCCCTCAGCGGAGTTTAAGTCCGCCGCGTCTGCCGGTTCCGCCACTTCGGCGCCCGCACGAGTCTAGCCGTGGCGCATGAGAAGGGCGCGGTGAGGGCATCCGGATCATCACCCAGCGCCGACCCGCTGCTGGCGGCGCTCGCAAGCGGGGCACCGACGGGGGGCACCGACGTCACCGGTTCGGCCGCACCGTCCGGCCGGCGGAGCTTCCGCTCGCGCCCCGACCTGGCGCCGCCGGTGATCTCGATCGGCACCCCGGCACGCGGCGTCGCGCCCGGGTACGTCTTTCTCACGCCGAACAACGGCGCCGGCACCGACGGCCCGACCATCGTCGACAACACCGGCGAGCTGATCTGGATGCGACCGGACACCGGCAAGCACGCGACCGATGTTCGGGTGACCCAGCACCTCGGCCAGCCGGTGCCGACCTGGTGGGGGGCAACGAACGGCGGCATCGGCTCGGGCGAGTGCGTGATCGCAGACGGCAGCGACCGGGAGATCGCCAGGATCGAGGCCGGAAACGGCCGGAGCGTGGACCTGCACGAGTTCCAGGTCACCCCGCAGGCACCGCGCTCTTCTTCGCCGATGTGATCGTCGATGGCAGCCAGAAGCTCGCCGGCGGCAGCCTGGAACGGAGCGACGAGGTGGCGCGCTGGGACGTGCTGGCCGGCGAGCGCGCCGGTTCTCTCGCCGTCGCCGCCTCCGCCCCCCGATCGGGCTTCGAGACGGCCATCCAGCTTGCCACCGTTGCATCCCTGGTCGCCGTGCGGGCATCCGACGCGTCCGGCCGCGTGCTGGGCACATCGGCCGTGGTGGCCACCGGCAGGGTGCCATCCCCGTCTGCCGGGGTCTGACGACGTGCGGCCGGCGTGCCCTCCGCCGTCCGGGCCCGGCGCTGCGCGAGCCGCCGCGAGGCAGACACCAGCGGGACATGGCACCATCGCCGCACATGCACCCGCAGCAGCTGGCCGCTCGCCTGGAGGTCGACCGCCCGGGACGCCGCTGCGCGGTGCCCGTGATGACCGCTGACCGCCGACGGCACGACGCCACGATCGCCCCGCTCAAGCGCGCATGAGCATCTCCGGCACTGCTGTCCTCGGGCATCAGAGGCGCGAGCCCTTCGATCCCACCCTGTGGCCGCTGGCGCTGGTCCTGGTCGCGATCGGCGCGCTGCTCCTGGCCGCCCTCATCGCGGAGCTCGCGGCACCCATGGCGGCCGGCGCCCACCACGACTTCCTGGCCTTCTACGCTGCCGGGAAGGTCGTCCTCGACGGTCACCCGGGCGGTCTCTACGACGCCGAAACGATCACGGCGATCCAGCGAACGGTAATCCCGTCGCCGGTCGGCGCGAACGGCTACATGCCGTTTATCAACCCGCCCTTTGCCGCCGTCGCCTTCGCCCCGCTGGCCGCGCTGCCGGCCCAGGCGGCGCGTGCCGCCTGGGCACTGCTCAGCCTGGCGATGCTGGCCGTCGCGGGGGCCTGGATCGCACGCCCGCTGCCGGCACGCGAACGCGTGGCAGGCACGTTGCTCCTCATGCTGAGCTTCCCCGCCTATCACTCGCTGGCCGAGGGGCAGTGGTCGGCCGCGATGCTGCTCGGGGGGCTCGCCGCGCTCCAGGCGGCCCGTCGGGGCTCGTGGCGGCTGGCCGGGCTCGCGCTGGCAACCTGGTGGCTCAAGCCACAGCTGATCGCGCTGCCCCTCCTCGCGCTCGCCCTGGACCGGCGCTGGTCGGCCGTAGCCTGGGCGTTCGCGGGCGGCGCCGTGTTCACGCTGGCGAGTCTGCCGTTCGTGGGGATCGGCACCTACGTCACGTACGTGGGGTACCTGGCCCAGGTCGGCATCAGCCACTTCAACGGCGCCGGGGCCGTGGCACGCTCGGTCTGGCAGGGGGACCTGTCGACCGCCGAGGGGCTCAACGGGCTGCTCGTCGGGTTCCTGGGCCAGGGCGCCGTCGTCTCGGTGGACGTGCTCTGGGCCATGCTGGCCGCCGGGCTCGTCGCGCTGTGGCTGGCTGCCTGCCGCTTCCAGCGCCCCGGGTTCGAGTCGGAAGCCGGCCGCCGGATGCTCGCGGCCGGGATCGGCATCGTCCTGCTGGTGAACCCGAACCTGTTCGTGCAGGACTGCGTGCTCGTGTTCCTCCTGCTGCCGGCGATCCGGCCGCTCTCGAGCACGGGCTACTGGCGCGCGTCGGTCGCGGTCGCGGCGATGGCGGCCGTGACCCTCGTCGACCAGCCCCTGTCCGCGCACCTGTTCACCGTGGTGCTGCTGGCCGTGGTAGTGGTGCTGTGTGCCACGTCAATCGTGGCTGGATCCGGGCGCTCCGTCCGGGCCCGGGGCGCGATCGCGCCGTAGGGGACCCTGAGCGCGCCGCGGACCCGGGCGCGCCGCGGACCCGGGCGCGCCGCCCCCGGGGACAACGAAAACGGGGCCTCGCGGCCCCGTCAGGTGTTCAGAAGTGGAGGCGACGACCGGATTCGAACCGGTGAATAGAGGTTTTGCAGACCTCCCCCTTAACCACTTGGGTACGTCGCCCCGCCGCCTGCGGCCCGGGCCGGTCGCTGGCTGGCCCTCGAGGATTCGAACCTCGGTTCACGGATCCAAAGTCCGCTGTCCTACCACTAGACGAAGGGCCAGCGGTCGTCGAGGGCCGGTCTGAGGGAAGAAGTGGAGCGGAAGACGGGACTCGAACCCGCGACCCTCACCTTGGCAAGGTGATGCTCTACCAACTGAGCCACTTCCGCTCGATCGCCGCCCGGCCATCCCGGGCTCGTTCTATGGTGCCGAGAGCCAGGATCGAACTGGCGACACCGCGATTTTCAGTCGCGTGCTCTACCAACTGAGCTATCTCGGCCCGGTTTCGCCTCGGGGCGCCACCCCATCGGCGGCCGACAGGTTAGCACACCGGCCGCGTTCCAGTCGAGTCCCGGACGCCTGCCTGTGACGCCTGCCGTGACGCCTGCCTGCGACCGGCAAACGACGCCGTCCGGCGCTGCGCCCGCCGCTCCTGATGCTGGGTCCAGCGTCACCGGGTCGCTGCCCAAAGCACCGCCCGGTGCGGTCCGCACCGGCGACTCCCTCTCCGCGTCGGCAGAGCGCGATATCGCACGTCATGTCGACACGTGGCGGCTTGGGCGCAGGGTTGGGCACCTATCCCGCTCAGCCACGGAGCGCGTGATGCAAAGGATCTGGCCGCGCGGGGCCCAGACGGCCCGGTGGCGCGGCACGGCGCGGTGGTGCGGCACGGCGCGGTGGTGCCGCACGGCCCACGCGCGGATCAGGCACGCGGCTCCTCCCGGCCGGACGGTGGACCGCGCACCCCAGACCGCGACTGTGTACTTCACGTGCGAATGCGGAGCTTGAGCCGTGACAGCGCGGGGGCGTGCCGCGAGCGGCTCGCGCGGATCAGGCCCGCCGGGACGCTGCAGGACCGCCGCTGGTGCCGTGTGGCCGCCCGTGTCGCGCGGCGTTCCCTCGCGGGGATCAAGCCCTGACGGGACCGCGGGCGCCGCCCGACGCCGCACGAGGAGGAAGCGGACGATCGCCAGCTCGTGCCAGAGTCAATCGAGCCCCTGCAGCTGCCGCAGCGCCGCCGCGTCCAGCGGCGACTCGCCGGTCAGCTGGCGGAGCCGGTTGATCCGGTCGGCGATGGGCGGATGCGTCGAGAAGAGGCCCTGTGCACGCGACTCGAACTTCTTGATCGGGTTGACGATGTAGAGGTGCTGCGTGGCCCGGTTGGCCACCTCGAGCACCTCCTTGTCCGATGCGATCTTCCCCAGGGCGCGCTCGAGCCCGGCCGGGTTCCGGGTCAGCTCCACGCTCGACGCGTCGGCCAGGTACTCGCGCTGGCGGCTCACGGCGAGCTGCACCAGCCGGGCGAAGATCGGGGCCAGGATGGCCAGCACGATCGCCACCACGAAGAGCACCAGCTGGATGGCGCCCCCGCCACCCTCGCGATCGCTGCCCCGGCGCGGTCCACCGCCGAAGAAGGTGAAGCGCAGGAAGAAGTCGGCGAGCAGGGCGATACTCCCCACGAGGACCGCCACCAGCAGCGTGAACCGGATGTCGTAGTTCCGGACGTGCGACATCTCGTGGCCGATCACGCCCTGCAGCTCCTCCCGGTCGAGCTTCTGCAGGAGACCGGTCGTGATCGCGATGGAGGCGTGCTTCGGGTCGCGCCCCGTCGCGAAAGCGTTGGGGGCAGTGTCGTCGATGATGTAGACGCGGGGCATCGGGACGTTCGCCGCGACGGCCATCTCCTGGACGACGTTGAAGAGCTGCGGCGCCTGCTGCGGGGTGACCTCCCGTGCATGCGACGCGCTCAGCACGAGCGAGTCGCCCCCGAAGTACGAGCCCGCGGTCAGGAGCAGCGACAGGAAGACCGCCCCGAGCACCACGACGTACGCGGTATCGAGGTTCCCGCTCACGCCGTAGCCGATCGCGAATCCCAGCCCGGCCAGCACGAGCAGGACCACAAACGCGAGCAGCAGCGAGTACCGCCGGTTGGCCGCCTCCTCGCTGTAGAAGGTGGTGCGCGGGATCACGGCTTCTGCCCCCGCCGGCGCGGACGTCGCTCGTCCGGCGACCCCGGACCGGCGGCCCGGAGGGTATCCTCCACCGACCGATTCCTCAGCTCAGCGTCAGGTCGACCTGCGGGACCTGCTGCGCCTCGGGCTCGGCCTCGAAGAACTCGCGGCGGGTGAAGCCGAACGGGCCGGCGAGCAGCGCGCTGGGGAACGTGGCGATCGACGTGTTGTACTGCATGACCGAGGCGTTGTAGTTCTGGCGCGAGAACGCGATCTGGTTCTCGGTGGTGGTCAGCTGCTCCTGCAGCGCGAGGACGTTCTGGTTCGCCTTCAGGTCGGGGTAGTTCTCGACCACGGCGAACAGGGAGCGCAGCGTCTGCGTCAGCTGGTTCTCGGCCGCGGACTGCGCGGCGGGGCCCTTCGATCCCGCGGCGACGGCGTTCGCGCGCGCATTGGTGACGTTCTCCAGGACCTTCTGCTCGAACCCCATGTAGCCCTTCACGGCGTTGACGAGGTTCGGGATCAGGTCGTGGCGGCGCTTCAGCTGGACGTCGATCTGCGCCCACGCCTCGTCGACCCGGATCCGGCTCTGGACGAGGTTGTTGTAGAGGAGCACACCCCCGCCGACGATGACGACGAGGAGGACGAGCACGATGATCGTGATGGGGTCCACGCAAGTCCCTCCACCCACGGGGCTCGGGCGGCGCCCATCCCCAGGTTGCCTCCAGTCTAGCGAGCGTCGCCTGCGGGCGTGATGCGCGCCGCGGCGACGTGCGGCCCGCGGCCTGCAGCCTGGATCTACGGCGTCGCCGCCGTCCGGAAGAACTCCGCCATGTCGTTCGCGGAGCACGCGTTGGCCAGGCACGGCAGGCCCCACGCGTCCTCGATGGTCCGGAGCAGCGAGTAGTGGTCATGGGGCACGCTCGAGCGGAACCCGGCCGGCACGTCGGGAGCGATGACGAGCGTCGCGACGGGCTCCGACCCGCTCCCCTCGTCCCAGGTGATGAACAGCACGCCGCCCTGCCGCCAGGCCGTGCTGTCCAGGATCCGGGGCACGAACCCGGAAAGGAACCGGTCGCCCTGGGCCACGCCGCAGTCGTGCATGTCGTTGCACATGTTCGGGATGATCAGCTCGTAGTCGGCCGACGACGGGTCGAAGTGGGCGAAGTCGGTGATGTTCGCGCAGCGCACCGCGTTCCCGCTGATCCCCGTGAAGCTGATCGCCGGCTCATGCTTCCGGGCGTAGACGCCCGCACCGTCCGGGCCACCGCTCGCCGCATATCCCTGGAAACAGTCCGGGGGCGCGTTCTGGGCGAAGACGCGCCACGTGCGTCGGGCGGCGTCGAGCTGGTCCACGATGGTTCTGGCCGAGATGTCGTGTACGCCGTCGTCCGTCACCCCCTGGGTCGAGCCGCTGAACAGCGCGAGGTAGTTCGGTTCCGAGGGATGCGCCACGGCATGGTAGTCGGTGGCCAGCCCATACCGTGCGATGAGCGAGTTGAGATAGGGTGCGTCACCGCTGCGGAGGATCGCGGAGAGACCGTGGTTCTCCATGACGATCAGGTAAACGTGCGTGAAGGCGGGGAGGCCGCCCGTCGCCGAGCGGCCATGGCCGGGCTGCGCGCCGGGCTGCGCACTCGCCCGTGCACTCGCCCATACACCCGGCGGGGCGCTCGGTCCCGGCAACGGAGGCGGGACGGATCCCGGCGTCACCGCCGGCGGCGCCGTGGTGTGCCCGGCGCCTGGCTCCAGCGCACTCGGCCCGGACGATGGGCGGGCGGCCGCGCCTCCACAGGCCGCAAGGAGCGGGACCAGGAGACAGGCCACGGCCAGCGCGACCCCCAGCCGCGCCCGACCGTCCGGGGTCGGGGCGTTTCGCGGGCTGCGGCGCAGGCGTCGGACGGATGCCAAGGGGTGGAGATCCCACCTCTGTGGTGCGGGGGTCGGGCCACCGCGGCGTGACGTGCGGCAGCACCGGTGGTGGGCGGTAGAGGACTCGAACCCCTGACATCCTCGGTGTAAGCGAGGCGCTCTGACCAGCTGAGCTAACCGCCCATGGAACGAGACGCGGCGCTGGAGGGCGCCGCGTCGGACTCAGTGTCGGGAGGGTGGTGCCCAGGCCGGGACTTGAACCCGGATGACTTGCGTCATACGCCCCTCAAACGTACGCGTATACCAATTCCGCCACCTGGGCACGAGCGCCGCGAGAGCCGTCCGCCAGGGTGGTACCGAGGAAGGGAGTCGAACCCATACGCCCTTGCGGGCACTAGCTCCTGAAGCTAGCGCGTCTACCTATTCCGCCACCTCGGCCCGCTCCGATCGGGCCGGTCACTGCCCGGCCGGCTTCGCGAGCCGCCATGTTAGCACATCCCAGAATCGTTCCCCGGGGTCCGAAAGGAGCCGAGGAGCCGGTCCCTGGACCGTGTCGCGGACCACGTACGGGTAGTCCGCGTACACCAGCGGCAGGATCGGCAGCTCCTGCGCCAGGTCCGCCTCGACCGCCGCGATCCGCTTCACACGCATGGCCTGCGGTGCGTACGCGCGCGCCGCCTCGAGGAGCGGATCGAGCTTGACCGACTGGAACCCGCTCAGGTTCGATCCGCCCACGACAGCCTGCGCGGACGCGAGCAGGGGGTACAGGTCCGCGTCCAGGCCAACGTTCAGGTCGACCACGGCCGCGTCGTACACGCCGGGTACCAGCTTGTCGTTGATGGCCTGATCCGCACTCATCACCGTGAACCTGGCCGGGAGCCCGATCGCCTTCCAGTCCGCCGCGATCTGCGTGGCGATCGCGAAGTCGAGCGGGTTCGTCGCGGCGTCCACGGTCAGCAGCTCGATCGTGACGGCCCCCCTGGCGCCCGGCCGCAGCCATCCGGACCCGGATCGTCGCCAGCCGGCCGCGAGGAGTTCCTTCGCCGCGGCCTTCGGGTCATACGGCACCCGTCCAGCCGCGTTCGGGTCGAACGCCCACGAGGACGGAGGCACCAGCGTGTCCGCCCGCGTTCCGAGGCCACCGAGCTCCACCCTCACCAGGGCGTCCCGGTCGATGGCGAGCAGCAGCGCCCGCCGCACGTGGGGGTTCTGGAAGAGGTTGTGGCCGAACCGCAGGTTGAGCATGACCGCCGTCAGGACCGTTCGCTGGTACGCCACCAACCGTGCCCCGGGCAGCGTCGCGAGGCGCGACGCGACGTCCGGCGGAAGACCCCCGGCAGCGTCAACCTGGCCCGCCTGGAAGGCGGCCGCCAGCGCGCCCTGGTCGGCGAACACCCGGACGTCGATCTGCTCGATGTCTGCCGGGAGCTGCCAGTCGAGGGGGCTCGATGGGAACGTGACCGCCGGCGTCGGAACCGCCGCGTCACCCGTACGTTGGAGGACGGCACCGGTCGCGGCGAGCGTCACCAGCCGGAACGGTCCCGCCCCGATCGGGTGGAGCTCGAACGAGGTGGCACCGAGGTTCGCGATCGACTGGCTGGCGAGGAGATGGGCCGGCAGGATGGGGCTCCGCGCGGCGAGCGGGAAGTCGGCGACCGGGGTCGCGAGCGTGAACCGCACGTCCAGGCGATCCAGCGCCTGGACGGTCACGCCCTCCCAGGCGCCCGCGAGTGGCCCGCGGTACTGAGGGTCCTGGGTGGTGCGCACGGTGAACACGACGTCGTCGGCCGTGACCGGCACGCCATCATGCCAGGTCGCACCGGCGCGCAGCCGGAAGGTCCAGGTGCGCCCGTCCTTGCCGGCGGCCCAGCTCGACGCGAGGTCCGGGACGACGGAGCCGTCCGGGCCGAGCCGGGTGAGCCCGCTGAACAGGAGCGCGTCGATGTCGAGCTCGGGACGCGTCGTTGCGAACAGC
This sequence comes from Chloroflexota bacterium, assembly GCA_021786265.1. Next base: position 26,753 of record JAJYNP010000181.1, on the reverse strand, counting down.
GGGTCCAGCGTGGCAATCGTCCCGACGACGCCGTCGCGGAAGGTCCGCGGCGCAGGCGTTGAGGCGGGGGCGACGGCGCTCGCGGACGTGTCCGCCGCCGGTGGCACCAGCACCATCGCGCCGGCGATCGCCACGAGCAGCACCATCGCCACGGCCACGACCAGGTGGTCCCGGCGGGTCATGGGCCCTCCATGGAGCGGCACCGGCGGCCGCTCAGCCGACGAGGCGGAAAACCGTCAGCGAGAAGATGACGAACAGGACGGCCAGCAGGATCGTGAACTGGAAGAGCCGCTTCTCGATCCCGCGCCGGCTGCGGTACACGGCAGAGTCGCCGCCGAACGCCGACGACAACCCCGCGCCGCGCGCCTGCAGCAGAATGGATGCCATCAGCCCGATGCTGACGACGATCTCGGCGAGGGCCAGGACTGGATTCAAGGGAACGTGGACCTCCGGGTGCGAACGGGTCGCGCGGTGGCGAAGGATAGCACAGCCCCCACCCGGGAAGCAGTTCGGAACCGACCGGGCGGGTCGCGGGGCCGGCCTCGTGAGGAGACACGGTCGGCGCACCGGGTGCCGGGACGGCCAGCCGCAGCCGCCCCATTCGGCCCGGGACACCAGACGGGCGCGCCGGGATAATGCCGCCATGGAACCGAACTCGATCAACACCGCCCTCCCGGAACCGGCCCTGGCGAACGGCGCGACCCACCGTGTCGTGCTCCTCCGTCATGGCGAGAGCACGTGGAACCGGGAGAACCTCTACACCGGATGGACGGACGTCGACCTGTCCGACAAGGGCGTTGCGGAGGCGCACGAGGCCGGACGCCTGCTGCGAGAGGGCAGATACGGGTTCGACGTGGCGTTCACCTCCGTGCTCAAGCGCGCGATCCGCACGCTCTGGATCGCGCTCGAGGAGCTCGACCTGATGTGGATCCCCGTCACCAAGTCGTGGCGCCTGAACGAGCGCCATTACGGCGCGCTGCAGGGTCTGAACAAGGCCCAGACCGCGGAACAGTACGGCGAGGAGCAGGTGCGCCTCTGGCGGCGGAGCTACGACGTGCCGCCGCCGCCGCTCGATCTCGACGATCCTCGGTTTCCCGGACGAGATCCGCGCTACGCGGACGTCGCCCCCGCCGACCTGCCCCGGTGCGAGGCCCTGGTGAACACCGTCGCACGGTTCCTCCCCTACTGGCATGCGGAGATCGCTCCGGTCGTCCGGTCTGCGAAGCGCGTGCTGATCGTGGCGCATGGAAACAGCCTGCGTGCGCTGGTGAAGTACCTGGACCAGATGTCCGACGAGGCGATCGTGGGCCTCAACATCCCGACCGGGGTGCCGCTCGTGTATGACCTGGACGCCGACCTGCGACCGGTCAGGCACTTCTACCTGGGAGACCCCGACAGGATCGCCGCCGCCGCCGCGGCCGTCGCGGCGCAGGGCACGGCCAGGCCGCAGGGCTGACGGTCGCGGCGCAGGGCACGTTCGCGGGCGGACTATCCCGCCGCGGCCCGCCTCGCGGCTGCCGTCGTCGTGGCCCGCGCCACGATCCCGGCCATCTCGTCCGGCTTCAGGCTCGCCCCTCCGACCAGCGCACCGTCGATGGCCGGCTCCGCGAGGAACTCGCCGATGCTGGCCGCGGTCACGCTGCCGCCGTAGAGGATCGGCACGGCCGCCACCGCGTCGCGTGTCCACCCGTTCGCCTCGAGCGCGGCCCGGATGGCGTCTGCCATGGCGGCCGCGTCCGCGCCACGCGCCGTGCGGCCGGTGCCGATCGCCCAGACCGGCTCGTAGGCGATCACCACCGACCCGGCCCAGTCGCCGTTCGACAGGCCGCCCGCCAGGAGCGCCCGCCCCACCTGCTCGCGGACGACCGCCTCGGCGCGTCCGGCCTCGCGCTCGTCGAGCTGCTCGCCGACGCACCAGATCGGGCGCAGGCCCGACTCAAGGCAGCGTGCCAGCTTGCGGCCGATCAGCTCGTCCGTCTCGTGCTGGTCGCGCCGGCGCTCCGAGTGCCCGACGATGCACCAGCTCGCCAGCCCGGCGAGCATGCCGGCGCTGATCTCGCCCGTGTACGCCCCGGCGGCCAGCGGGTGCACGTCCTGGGCACCCACCGCGATCCCGGTGCCGGCCAGGGCGTCGCGCACCGGTGCCAGGCAGACGTACGGCGGACAGATCACGCGCACGACGTCGTCCGTGGCCGTGGCCGCGGCGATGGCGGAGGCCAGCGGGCCAGCGTCGGCCGGGGTGGTGTTCATCTTCCAGTTGGCGGCAATGATGATCGGTCGCATGCCGCGATTATCCCGGCACGAGGCGTTCGCGTACCGGGCCGAATGGGGCATTGCCCGCGTCGAGCCGCATCGGGACGCGCGCACCGCCCGCAGGCTTCGCGCTGCGCCGGGAGCCGGCGCGCAGCGGCAGGTCACCGTCCAGCGGGTGCAGTGCCAGCCGCTCGATCCGTTCGAGCGCCCGCTGCACCGACGAGCGCGTCACGCCCAGCTCCGCCGCCAGCTCGCCCAGCGTCGCGTCGGGATCCCGCAGCCGCGCGCGGGCGACCACCCGGACCGCCTCTCGTTCGGCGGCAAGCCGCCCGTCACCCTGGAGGCGCACGATTGCCTCGAGCTGCCGGGCGGACGCGCCCACCGAGCGTTCGAGATTGGCGGCCTCGGCGTTGAGGAGCCGGTTCAGTTCCCCGCGCAGGATCCGCGCGACCCCCCTGGCCTCCAACTCGAGCAACGACGGCCCTGCCCCGATCTCGCGCAGGAACGCCGCCACGCGCTCGCCGCTCTTCCAGGTGAGCACGCCCCTCCCCCGCCGCAGCCGGACTGCGGCCGGCAGGCCCAGCGATGCCAGCCGCCGCGCGAGCTCCGGCGCATCCGCGGGGGCCACCACGAACTCGAGGTGCGTACGCGCGAACCCGAGACTCAGGGACCCGTGGGCCAGGAACGTGCCGCGCAGCCATGCCATCCGGCAGTGATCCGCCGCACCGGCCCAATCGAACGAGGGCGGCGCCTCCGGGGAGGAGGAGTCCGGCGCCGGCCCGAGGCGCACGGCCAGCCGCGCGACGGCCGCAGAGTGAGCCTCGCCGGTCGCCGCGCTGCCCAGCCCCATCCGTTCCGCGGATCGGCAGCACTCGCGGGTCGGTTCGATCGCCGCCAGCTCGGCGCGGACCGCGGCGACCAGCTCGCGGTCCGGGTTGGGGACGCGCGTCCGGGGCGGCGCCGGGGCCGGGTTCGCGAGAGACGGATTCCCGCGGGCGGGGCTCCCGCGCCGCCGCGGGGTCATGCCGTGCCCTCCCGACGCCGCGGGATCATGCCGTGCTGGCCACGTGCAGGAGCGGTCGAGATCGCCCGCGCTCCTGGAGGATGTCCATGAGCGCGGCCGCCAGGAGATCGGAGTCGTGACGGTGCGCGTTCTGCGTATCGACCACGTGCCGGGTAACGAGATCCGGGCCGCCGCGCGCGTGCACCCAGTCCAGGCGTACCGGTTCGCTCCGGTCGCCCTCGGGGCGCGCCGCGCTGAAATCGTCGTTCGCCAGGACCACGTCCACGAGTTCGGGCCCCGCGTGCAGCATCAGCGCCGCCAGGTGCGCCGCCAGCCCGTACCCCTCGGTCTCACCGACCTGCGTCGCGACGTTGCACACGTAGCAGCGCAGCGCCCGGGATGCCGCCACCGCATCGCGCACCTCCGGGATCAGCAGGCTCGGCAGCAGGCTCGTGTAGAGGCTTCCGGGCCCCAGCACGATGAAGTCGGCGTACGCGATCGCCTCGAGGACCTCGGCAGTTGCGCCGACGTCGGAAGGCGTGACCCAGACACGCTCGATCCCGGTCGCCCGCGCGATCGACGACTGGCCGTGGATCTCCGTTCCCCCGGCGACGCGGGCGTGAAGCGTGAGCGGGACGGGGGCCGCGGGGAGCACCTGCCCTCGCACCGCGAGGACCCGGTTCGACTGCCGGACGCCTTCCTCGAAGTCGTCCTCGATCGCGCTCATCGCCGCGATCAGCAGGTTACCGAACGCGTGGCCTCCCAGGCCAGGGGCGAGGGCCGCGTCCTCCGGGAAGCGGTACTGGAGGAGCCGCGTCATGAGCGGCTCGGTGTCGGCCAGCGCAGCGATGCAGTTCCGGATATCGCCCATGGGCGCGATCCCCAGCTCCGCCCGGAGCTTCCCCGAGGAGCCTCCGTCGTCCGCCACCGTGACCACCGCGGTGATGTTGCTGGTATGTTCCTTGAGGCCGCGCAGCAGCGCCGAGAGCCCGGTCCCGCCCCCGATCGCGACGACCCGCGGGCCTCGGGCGAGATAGCGCTTCTGGTAGATGACCTCGACGAGCGGCCCCGACGGCTCCCCGAACGGCAGCAGCAGCGTCCGGGTGAGCTGGAACACGCCCACCGAGAAGGCCACGATCCCGGCGACCAGGAACGGGATGGCGCGTGCGCCGTACGGCAGGAACTGGAGGGTCAGGACGTAGACGACCCCCTCCAGGGGGCCCGTCACGATGATGTCCCGGTACACCTGTTTGAGCACGAAGGCGCCCGCCAGGGCCAGTGCGAGCTCGCCGGCCAGCACCAGCGCGAGCCAGCGCTTGACCCCGATGCCGGGCATCAGCCAGTACCGGAGCCGGCCCCCTCGCAGCGTCGGCCCCCGCCGCGCCGGTCCCCGCCGCCGCGCTCCGCGCCGTCCCGGCCGATCGGCCTCGCTCACGGCCCCCTCACGCTCGCTCGAGCTCACGGTGCCAGACGCTGACGCCACCGTACCCGCGCTCCGCCCAGCGCCGCTTCATCTCCTCGGCAATGACGATGGACCGATGGTATCCACCGGTGCAGCCGATCGCCACCGTCAGGCGCGTTTTTCCCTCGGCAGCATACGCGGGGATGGCGAATTCGAAGAACTCCTCGGCCAGCTCGAGAAACCGCTGGGCCGCAGGTTGCCCCAGCACGCGCGCACGGACCGGCTCGGTGAGCCCGGACAGCGGGCGCAGCTCCGGATCGTAGTACGGGTTCTCCATGAACCGGACGTCGAAGACGATGTCCGCCTCGATCGGCAGCCCGTACTTGTACCCGAAGCTCACGAGCTGGAGCGTCATCTGCTCGGGCTCCGTCTCCAGCTCCAGGGCACCGAAGATGCGCTCGCGGAGCTCGCGGCCGGACAGGTCGGACGTGTCGATGATCGTGTCCGCGCACTCCCGCAGCGGCTCGAGCACCAGCCGCTCCTGAGCGATCGACGCGGCGATCCCGCCATGGCCGCCCAGGGGATGGCGATGCCGGGTCTCGCTGAAGCGCCGCACGAGGACGTCATCGCGCGCCTCCAGGAAGAACACCTGGGGCCGCAGGCCGCGCGCCTGCAGCGCCTCCATCGTCTCCGCGAACGCCGCCGGGGCGTCGCCCGCGCGCACATCGATGACGATCGCCACCCGATCGAACCGGGTCGGCTCGCGCGCCACCAGCTCGGCCAGCCCCGGAAGGAACTCCGCCGGCAGGTTGTCGACGACGGTGTAGCCGAGGTCCTCGAAGAGCTTGCTGGTGGTGGTCTTGCCGGCACCGGAGAGGCCGGTGATCACCGCGACGTGCTGGGACTCGGCCACGTGATGCTTCCCTCGCCGCTCGTCACCGTCCGGTCCAGCGCACGAGGAGGATGCTGAACTCGAAGAGCACGTACATCACCGTGCCAAGGACGCTCGGGCTGATCGGGTCGCCACCCGGCGTCACGACCACCGCGAAGATCGCGATCCCGAGGATCACCATGCGGCGGTTCTTGCGCAGGCGCTCCGAGGTGATGATCCCGACCTTGCTGAGCAGCACGAGCACGATCGGAAACTCCATGACGAGCCCGAAGGCGAGGAAGAGCATCGTCACGAACCCGAAGTACGCCTCGGCCGTGATGAGCGGCTCCAGGACCCCCGGCACGGCGAACCCGAGCAGGAACGCGGACGCGAACGGCAGGACCACGTACGCGACGGCCACCCCGAGGGCGAAGAACAGGAGCGCAAGCGGGACCCACGGCCGGGCCAGGCGGCGCTCCTCGGGCGTCAGCCCCGGCGCCACGAAGCGCCAGAACTGCCACAGGATCACCGGCATGGCCAGCACCACGCCGATCACGACCGCGACCTTGAGCTGGATGAAGAACGCGCCGCCCAGGTCCGTGAAGCGGAGCGCTCCCGGGATCGGCGCCTTGAGGATCTCGATCGCACGTGGGGCGAGGAACAGTCCGAGCACGGACCCCACGACGACCGCGAGGATGGAGACGAAGAGACGGCGTCGCAGCTCGGCCAGGTGGTCGACCAGGCTCATGACCGCGTCGTCGCCGGCGGCAGGCGCAGGCGAGGACGGGGTAGGGTCCCGCGGGCCGCCTCCGCCGGTCAGGGCCAGGTCCCCGGGCCGGACCGCCTCCAGGTCAGCCACGCGAAGATGAGCGCGCGGGGCCGATCAGGCCCCGGCCTGGGGCTCGCCGGAGCCGCCCGCCTGCGACGGGGGTTGCGCCGACGGCGGCTGGACCGGGGTGGCCGGGACCGCCGGGGCGGAGGAAGCAGCCGTGGCGGACGGAGCGGGCGGCGCAGCCGGAGCGGGCGCGTCGAGCCTTACCGACTCCTGCACATCCGTGGTGGCCTTGCGGAACTCGCGGATGCTCGCTCCAAGGCTCTTCCCGATCTCGGGGAGCTTGCTCGGCCCGAGCACGAGCAACGCAATGGCCAGGACCAGGATGATCTCCATCGGTCCGATGTCGGGCATGATCGACGCGACTCCTCAGGCTGACGACCCCGGTCAGGGCTGCGATTGTAGCACCGGCAGGGTGGCCGCCCAGCGGGCTGCGGCCCGGGCGATGGCCGCGGAGGGGTCCGTCGCGCCGATCGCCGCCCCGGCGATGCCGCGCGACACGTTCACCAGCAGGCCCCCTCCGGGGCGCGACCCGGCGGCGGCAGCGGTCGCCGGCCCATGCGCCAGCGCGGCATCCGCGTCCCCCCCCTGGGCGCCCACGCCCGGCACGAGGAAGGCAAGCTCCGGGGCGACGCACCGCAGCGCCTCCAGCTCCCGCGGCGCCGTCGCGCCCACCACCAGGCCCACCGTCCCGTGACGCTCGTTCCACAGTCGAGCACGGCGCGCCACGCGCACGTGCAGCGGTTCCGGCGGCCAGGCCTGGTCCGCGTCCGGGCCAACCTGCAGGTCCTGCAGCTCCCCCGCCCCTGGATTCGAGGTTCGGCACAGTACGTACGCGAAGCGGTCCGCGCGCTCGAGCAGCGGAGCGATCGCCTCGCGCCCCAGGTACGGGCTGACCGTCACGGCGTCCGCGCCCAGCCGGTCGAAAAGCGCGACGGCCTGCCGCGCGGCGGTCGAGCCGATGTCCCCGCGTTTCGCGTCGGCGATCACCGGCACGTCCGGCGGCACGAGCGCCCTCAGGCGTTCGAGCGCGGCCATACCCTCGCTGCCGAACGCCTCGAAGAACGCCAGGTTGGGCTTGACGGCGGCTACGTGCGGCACCGCAGCCTCGAGCAGCAGCCGGACGAACCGCTCGACGCCCGACAGGTCGGGCGAGAAGCCTTCCGGGAGCGCCGAGGGATCCGGGTCGACGCCCAGGCAGAGCACGGTGCCGGCCCGTGCGGTCCGGTCCGCGAGCCGCGCGAGATACGGGTACCCGGCGACCATCAGGGGCCTGACGACGAGGCTGGCCCGGTCCCCGACGAGGCGGCCGCCGGAGCGGCTGACGGAGGTGGCGGCGTGGGGATCTGGCTCTGGGGGATGAACCACGCCGGCCGGGACGTCCCGTCCAGCTGGCTCTGCGACGTCAGCGGCTCCTCCTTCGCCACGCGGAAGGTCGGCGCGGCGCCGCCGAGGGTCATGAGCTCCAAGTCGATCGTGGTGCCCTGGGCACGCAGGAACGCGATCTGGTTGCCGGCGGGAGACCACGTGGGGGCGAAGCTCCGCGCGTCGTGGGTCAGCTGTACGAGCTGCTTCCCGGTTCGCGCGTCCAGGATCACGATGTCGCGCCCGCGCGGGCTGGTCCTGACGGCCGCGAGGTACCTCCCGTCGGGAGACCATGACGGCTGCGCGTAGTCGTTGGTCGTGAGGAACGCGGCCGTCTTCGTCCTGACGGTATAGAGCGCGATGCGGGGCGCGCCGTAGGCGCCCGACTTGTCGTTGTAGGTGTACGCGATCACGCTGCCGTCCGGGCTCCACTGGGGATCGTTGTGGCCGAGTCCGAACCCGTAGTAGTACGCCTCGCCCACCGGCAGCCGCGTCACCTGGCCCCCGCCGACGGGGAGGAGCGAGAGCGCCACGCTGTCGGTGAACGGGTTGGACGAGTCGCTGACCAGCGCAAACGTCTTCCCGTCCGGGCTGAGCGCCGGCTGCCAGATCCCGTAGAAGTACTGCCCACCGGCCGGCAGGTTGTAGAGGCCGCTCTGGATGGCCGTCGCCGAGGCCCCTGGCGTCGCCGGCATGCGGGACAGCACAGGGTACTCGAGAGTGTAGTTGACGTCCGATCCGGGCACGCACCCGCCGGCGGAGATGTACTGGCAGGGGACCTGCGTCTTCTTCGAGACCACCCGGATGAAGTAGATCGTGGACCCGTCGGGCGACCAGGTCGGCGACTGGTCGGTGCCGCTCGAGGTCAGCTGGGTCAGCTGGTCGTCACCGCTCACGGACCAGATGTTGCCGGCCTTGGCGAAGAGGATCGTGCCGAGCACGTGGGGCGGCTGGGCAACCGGGACCGGGGTGTAGACCACGACCGGATTGGGGGTGCGGCCGGCGACGTCGCCGGGGTTGAGGTTGTGGATCGGCACCAGCGACGGCACGGAGCCGCCGAGCAGCCCGAAGCTGATGACGGCCACCAGCAGCAGGCCAACGAGCGAGAGGATCGACGCAACTCCGGGCACCGCGCCCCTGAAGACGACGCGCGGCCCCTCGCCGCCGCGAGGCGGGCGCCTGTTGCCGGTCATGGCGCTCTGGGCCCGGTCGCCGTGTCCGCCATGGGCATGCCCGGCGCGGTCGCGGCCGCGGTCAGGGGTGCCGGTCCGCCGGCCGGCGCCGCGTCGATCAGCTCCAGCTGAAGCGACTCGTACCCGCCGAACGTGCGGCTGCCGATCCGCGCGACGATGTCGAGCCGGTCCCCCGGGCTCACACTGTCCGCGAGGTCGCCGCGCCCGAACGCGATCACGTCGAGCACCTCGCGCCCCTTCGACACGGTCAGCTGCACGTGCCCGTTGGAGACCGGCTTCACCCGGATCACCGTGGCCCCCATGACCGCGACCTGCGGCACGGGGTTGCCGGGCCCGACCGGCTCGAGGCGCGCGAGCTCGCGGTGGAGCTCATAGTCGACCCCGGAGACGGGGACTGCCAGGTCGATCCGGCATGGGGGATCGGCGGAGGTCGCGGGCGCGCCGGCGGCAAGGGCCAGGAAGTCCTCCCGGAAGGCCTCGAGCTGCCCCGGCAGCAGGTCCGCACCCGCCGCTTCGGCGTGCCCGCCAAACCGGACGAAGTGCCGTTCGCAGGCCGCGAACGCCCGGGCGAGGTCCAGGCCGCCTCCGGGCGAGCGGGCCGAGCCGCGCCAGGGTTCGCCGTCGGTCGAGAACACCACGGCGGGCCGCCGGTGCTGTTCGGCCAGCCGACCCGCCACGAGCCCGATCAACCCGATCGGCCAGGGACCGGCCACCACGACCGCCGGCGCATCGCCCGGATCCCCCACCGCGGCGCGGGCCTCCGCCAGCGCGGTGGCGGTGAGGTCGCGGCGGGTGCGGTTCGCGTCCTCGAGCTGAGCCGCGAGCTCGGTGGCCTGGGACGCGTCCGTGGCGAGCAGGAGCCGCGCCGCGAGCGTGACCTCGCCGATACGGCCCGCGGCGTTCAGGCGGGGCGCGATGGTGTACGCGATCGACTCGGCGTCGACCCGCGCCGGGGCGAGACCGGCCGTGTCCAGCAGCGCCGCCAGGCCCGGCCGCGGATCGTGCCGGAACCGCTCGAGCCCCAGGCGCACGATCGCCCGGTTCTCCCCCAGCAATGGGGCGATGTCGGAGATCGTGCCGATCGTGGCCAGGTCCGCCAGGTCGATCCAGGCCCGGCGACCGCCGGGCTCATCGCCGAGGATCAGCTGCGCCACCTTGAACGCCACGCCAGCGCCGGTCAGCCGCGCGTCGGGGTAGACGCTGTCGGGGCGGTGCGGGTTCACCAGCGCGGCAGCCCCGGGGGGGCGGTCCGGCACGTGATGGTGGTCGGTGACCAGCACGTCGATGCCGCGGGAAGCGGCCAGGGCGATCTCGCCGGCGCTGCTGGTCCCGCAGTCCACCGTCACGATGACCGGGCAGCCGGACGTGGCGGCCAGCCCCACCGCGGCCTCGGACAGGCCGTGGCCGTCGGTGAACCGGCTGGGCGCGTACGGCTCGACGTCGACCCCGTACGTGCGGAGTGCAAGCACCATGACCGCCAGCGCGCTCAGCCCGTCCGCATCGAAGTCACCGTAGACCAGCACGCGCTCGCCGCGGTCGCGCGCGCGCGCGATCCTCGCCGCGAACGGCACTGCGTCGGGCAAGAGGGCCGGATCGTGCAGCGCCGCCAGCGGGTCGCCCAGGAACGTCTCGAGATCCTCCGGACGCGTGCATCCACGTGCCACGAGCAGGCCGAGCAGGCGTGGCGACACGCCGAGCCGGTCGGCAACCGGTGCGAGGTCGGCCGGGATCGGGCCAGGAGAGGCCAGCACCCAGGGGCGGGTTGGTCGAAGCATCGCCCCCGAGTCTGCCACGGCCGGGTTCACCTGCGCTTAGCGCGGGCTGCGTGCCAGCGCCAGGGCCTGCTGGCGGCGCCGATCCTCCCACAGGTGCCAGACCACCAGGATCATGCTCGCGTTGAAGATCGAGGAGTACGTCCCGGAGACGATGCCGATGAGCAGCGCGAGGACGAACTCCCGGATGCTCGAGGCGCCGATCAGCAGCAGCGCCGTCAGGGTGATCACCACGGTCATGGACGTGTTGATGGACCGCCCCAGCGTCTGCAGGATGCTGTGGTTCACGATCGCGTCGAACGGCTCGCCGGCGTGGCGTGCGCGGTTCTCGCGGATGCGGTCGAACACCACGATCGTGTCGTGGACGCTGAAGCCGATGACGGTCAGCATGGCGGTGACGAACAGCGAGTCGACCTGCACCCCGAACAGCGTGCCCAGGATGGCGAACGTGCCGACCACGACGATCACGTCGTGCATCAGCGCGATGATCGCCGACACGCCGAACTTCACGTCGGCGAACCTCGTGGAGACCCAGAGCAGGATCCCGATCGAGCCCAGGATCACGAGCAGGATCGCCTGCTGGATCAGCTCGGAGCTGACGATCGGGCCGACCGTCGTCTGCTCGCGCACTTCAGCGATCTTCCCGAACTTCGCCTGGAGAGCCGTAGCCAGCTCACCGAGCTTGCCCTCGGTGGGGATCGGGATCGGCGCCGCGCTCGCGCTGGGCGAGGGGCTCGTGGCCGCTCCCGCTGCGCTCGAGGGCGCGGGCGACCCGGATGCAGCCGGCGAGGCGGCCGACGAGGCGGTGGCGGATGCCGGCGCGGTGGCGGATGCCGGCGCGGTGGACGGTGCCGTGGTCGGTGCGGCCGAAGCCCGCGCGGACGTCCCGGCTGACGCGGAGGGTGCGGCCGACCCGGACGCCGACGGTGAGGCCGTGAACGATCCCAGGGACGCCACGGGCACCGGGGTGGCGACCGGGGCGGGGGCCTCCAGGCCGATCGGCTTGGTGCGAATGGTGACGAAGCCGTCGCTCGATTCCTGGACCTCGGATCCCGGCAGCCCCTGCGCGACCAGCACGGACTGGATGGCCGACACCGATGGCTGCGGACCCGCGAACCGGATCTGCCACTCCGTGCCGCCCGTGTAGTCGATCGAGAACTTCAGCCCCGCCGCCCCGTTCGTCAGGGGCGTCAGCAGGATGAAGAAGAGGCCCGGGACGACGATCAGGCCGCTCAGGAGGAAGAACCAGTTCCGCTTGCCGATGAGGTCAAACATTGGTCACGCCGCTGCTCAGGTGGTGGGCCGCCAGCGCGGGGAGCGGGCGACAGTGGATGGCGTCGTCAGGCACGGGTCCGGATCTCGCTCCGCCTTGCGCCCCGGGGCACAGCCGTGACGAACTCCTCCTCGTTCACCCCGAACAGGCTGGCCTTGCGCGTCCATTGCCACCGGACGACGGTGCGCAGGACCGTGCGGCTCAAGGTGACGGCCGTGAACATCGACGTCAGCACGCCGATCATCAGGACCAGGGCGAACCCCCGGATGACCGAGGACCCGAACCAGAAGAGGATGAACGCGGTGATGAGGCTCGACACGTTCGAGTCGAAGATCGAGTTCCAGGCGCGGTTGAACCCGGCCTCGATCGCAGGCCCCAGCGTCTTGCCCGCCCGCAGCTCTTCTCTCGTCCTCTCGAAGATCAGGATGTTGGCGTCGACCGCCATGCCCACCGAGAGCACGAAGCCCGCGATGCCGGCCAGCGTGAGCGTCACCGGGATAAGCCGGAAGATCGCCAGCACGACCACCGTGTAGTAGAGGAGCGCCAGCACCGCCACTGCGCCCGGCAACCGGTAGTACACCAGCATGAAGATGAACACCAGCGCGATGCCGAGCAGACCGGCGAGCAGCGTGCGGTGCAGGAAGTCGGCGCCGAGGGTGGCGGGCACGTTCTGGCTGCTGATCTCCTGCAGCGGGAACGGCAGCGCGCCGTACTGCAGCACCGTCACCAGGTCGTTCATCTGGGCCACCGTGAAGCTGCCGCTGATCTGGCCGCTGCCGTCGGTGATCGCGCTCTTGATGTACGGCGCCGAGACCACGGTGCCGTCGAGGACGATCGCGAAGAAGTCGCCGATGTGGCTGGACGACCACTGCGCGAAGATCGTCTTGGCCGGGTCCTTCAGCGTGAAGGCGACCGCCCGCTGGTTGGTCGTCTGGTCGAACGTGGCGTTGGCCGAGGCCACCTGGTCGCCGCCGAAGAGCGGCTTCAGGGTGGGGTCGATCGGATCGCCATCGGCCGGGACCGGCTTGGTGCCGGCGGCTGTGGACGTGCCGTACGTAGCCGGGGGCAGCGGCACGAACGTCAGCTGGCCGGTGGAGCCCACGAGCTTGACTACCTGCTGCATGTCGCTCACGCCGGGCAGCTGGACCGACACCTGGTTGCTGCCCTTGGTCTCGATCACGGGTTCCGTCGTGCCGGTGGCGTTGACGCGCCGGTCGATGATCCCGACGATCGTGTTGAGGTCGGAGCTGGTGGGCATCTTGCCGTTGGCGGGCATGACCTGGTAGTCGACCTCGACGCCGCCCTGGAGGTCGAGTCCCAGGCGGGTCTCGATCGGGTTGCCCGTGATGGGGTTGGTGTTCAGCAGCCCTCCCGGGATCGCGAACGAGAAGTCGATCGCGAGCGCGAGCAGGCCGACAACGACGATCAGAATGGGGGTGATCCGGCGCATCGGGCGGGACTATAGCAGGCTCGGGGTCCGGCCGTGCCGGCCGGACGGCAGGACGAGCCCTGCCCGAGCGACCCCGCCGGATCCCGGGGCGCGACCCGCCGGGCCCGCGTCAGCCCGCCAGCATCTTCACCGCCACGATCGTCCCGACCACCACGATCACGGCGCGCAGGACGAGGGGCGAGAGCCGCCGGCCCACGGCAGCCCCGATCTGTCCGCCCGCGATCGATCCCGCGGCGACGAGCACGACGGCGGCCCACGACACCGGCGCGAGCACGACGAAAAGGACGGCCGCGATGCCGTTCACCACCAGCGTCAGGACGTTCTTGAGGCCGTTGAGCCGCTGCAGGTCGTCGGGGACGAAGATCGCCAGCAGCGCGATCAGAATGACGCTCTGGGCGGCCCCGAAGTACCCGCCGTATATCGCGGTCAGGTACACGAGGCCCATGAGCGCGCGCGAGTGCTCGGCGCCAGCCGGGCGACGCGCGGCCAGCAGCCGCGACAGCCGGGGCTGCAGGGCGACCAGCACGCAGGCGGCCAGAATCAGGACCGGGACGATGCGCTCGAACGCGCTCGCGGGAAGCGCCAGGAGGAGGACGCCGCCAGTGAGGCCGCCCAGCGCGGCGGCCACCCCGAGCCGCACCACGCGCTCCCGCTGACCGGCCAGCTCCCGCCGATAGCCGTAGGTGCCGCTGGCCGAGCCCGGCACGAGGCCGACGGTGTTCGAGACGTTGGCGACCACCGGCGGAAACCCCAGGGCCACGAGTGTGGGGAACGTGACGAGCGACCCGGAGCCGACGATCGTGTTGATGGTGCCGGCCGCGACCCCGGCAGCGGCGATCGCGACCGCCTCGATCGGGGTCACGTGCGCGGGGCCCGGTTGGGCGGCCGCGTCGCCCGGCGCCTCACCCGGCCGCCAGGGTGTCGTGCACCCGCCCCGCCAGCCCTGCCCCGATGCCCGGGACGGCGGCGATCTCCTCGACCGACGCCTCGCGGATGCGCCGGACCGACCCAAATGCGCGCAGCAGCGCGCGCCGCCGCTTGGGGCCGAGCCCCGGCAGCTCGTCGAATGCCGAGTGCGTCTGGCGTTTGCCCCGCAGGTTGCGGTGGTACGTGATCGCGAAGCGGTGCGACTCGTCCCGGAGCCGCTGCACCAGGTGCAGCGCGGGCGAGGTTCCCGGCAGCACGATCGGGTCGCGCGCGCCGGGCAGGAACAGCTCCTCGCGCTGCTTCGCGATGCCGGCCAGCGGCAGGTCGTGGAGGCCCAGCTCGTCGAGCACCTCCTTTGCCGCCGAGACCTGCCCCTTGCCGCCGTCGATCAGCACCAGGTCGGGCATCCGCCAGCGCACTTCCGCGTCCGCGGTCCCCTCCTCCACCTCGAGCGCGGCCCGCCGGAAGCGCCGCAGCAGCACCTCGCGATGGCTGGCGAAGTCGTTCGTGCCCTCGACGGTCCGGATGCGGAACCGGCGGTACTGGCTGGAGGCGGGCTTGCCGTCAACGAACACCACCATGCTCCCGACCGTGTCGCTTCCCTGGATCGTGCTGATGTCGTAGCACTCGACGCGGACCGGGGCGGCCGGCAGACCGAGCGCATCGGCCAGCTCCTCGAGAGCGGAGAGCAGCTGGCCGTGGTCGGCGAGCCTCCGCGCCTGTTCGCGAGCCAGT
The DNA here is from genome assembly GCA_021786265.1 of Chloroflexota bacterium. The sequence continues at coordinate 11,677 of JAJYNP010000181.1, read as the reverse complement.
GCCTCCTTCGCGTTCCGGGTCGCGAGGGCCACGAGCTCCCGTTTCTCGCCGCGCTGCGGCACGGCCAGCGCCACCCGCGCGCCACGGCGCTCCCCCAGGAACGCCTCGAGATCCTCAGGGTCGGCGGGACGGAACGGTGCCAGGATCGCTGGCGGGACGGAGGCGGCCGAGGCGTAGTACTGCTTCACGAACGCCGCGAGGACCTCGTCGTCCGGAACTTCGGACCGGCTCACCATCGTGAACACGTCGCGCCCGACCATCCGGCCGCCCCGCACCACGAACAGCTGCACGGCCGCCTCTCCGGCTCCTCGCGCCAGTCCCAGCACGTCCTGCTGGGTTCGCGTGTAGGCGGCCATCTTCTGACTCTCGGTGGTCCGCTCCACCGCCCGCAGCTGGTCGCGCAGCGAGGCCGCGCGCTCATAGTCGAGCGCCTCCGAGGCCGTCGCCATCTCGCGGCGGAGATGGCGCGTCACCTGCTCCTGGCGCCCCTCGAGGAACAGCATCACCTGCTCGATGTCGTGGCGGTAGTCGGCCTTCGAGATCGCCTGGATGCACGGCCCCTGGCAGCGCTTGATGTCGTACAGGAGGCAGGGTCGGGGAAGCGCGCGCTCGCCGTCGCGGATCGGGATAGTGCAGGTGCGGAAGGGGAACAGGCGGCGGATCAGGTCCATCGCGCTGTCCACGCTCGTGACGGACGCGTAGGGGCCGAAGTAGCGGCTCCCGTCCTGCACGAGCCTGCGTGTGCGCTCGATGCGGGGGAAGTCGTCGGCGAGGGTGATCTTGATGAACGGGTAGCTCTTGTCGTCCTTCAGGCGCGCGTTGTACGTCGGCTGGTGGCGCTTGATCAGGTTCGCCTCGAGCAGCAGGGCCTCGCTGACGGTGTCGGTGAGGGTCCACTCGACGGTCGCGACCTGGTCGACGGAGAAGACGCCCCAGCTGCCGCCGCGGGCGCCGCGCTTCTGCCAGTAGCTGCGGACCCGGTGGCGCAGGCTCTGGGCCTTGCCGACGTACAGCACCTCGCCCGCGGCGTCCTTGAAGAGGTACACGCCGGGGTGGTCCGGGAGGTGCGCGAGGGTCGCCTCGAGCTCGGGGGTCACACCCAGATGCTAGGACATCCGGCCGCCGGCGCCACGCCAGCATGCGGCAGCGCTGGGTGCGCGTCGTATCGACGCCAGCATGCGGCAGGCGCCCTCGTCCGCCATGCTTTCCACCATCAGTGAACACGTCGGCGGCCGCGGGGGCCGCTGCCCGCCCGGTGATCCTCGGCGCGATCCGGAACCGCGGCACCGGTGGCACTCCATCGGCCGAACGGCGCCGTCGCACGGGAGGCATCGCGACGGCGAGACGGGCCGAGCCCCCGGTCCAACCCTCAGTGCAGAGACCCGCCGCCTGGCCGAACCTCATCCCACCCGAGTGCTGTTCATCGATCGTCGAAAGCTGCCTCCGGGTAAACGCACGAGGGTGGGCGCACGAACCCGCGCCCCACGCGCGAACCCCGGCCGGGCGCACGAACCCGCGCCCCACGCGCGAACCCCGGCCGGGCGCACGAACCCGCGCCCCGGCCCTCCCGCGCGGCGTGCCGGCCGGCGGCGATCGGTGAGACGGGGCTCACCCCCGCCCACCCCGCCAGACGATCTCGTGCCACGGCTTGCGGGCCGCGCCCGTGAGCTCCAGCGCCACGTGCTTGACGATGGTGTACTCGTCGAAGCTGTACTGGCTCATGTCCTTGCCGGTCCCAGACTGCTTGAAGCCACCGTGCGGCATCTCCGAGGTGATCGGGATGTGCTCGTTGACCCAGACCGTCCCGAAGTGCAAATCCCGCGCCATGCGGAACGCCCGGTGGACGTCCTTCGTCCAGACCGAGGCCGCCAGCCCGTAGTCCACGTCGTTCGACTTCGCCACCGCATCAGGCTCGTCGTCGAACGGCAGCAGCACCAGCACCGGGCCGAAGATCTCGCGCTGCGTGATCTCCGCGTCCTGCCGCGCGCCCTCGATGACCGTGGGCAGGTAGTAGGCGCCGTCTGCCAGGGCCGGGTCGGCCGGTCGATCGCCGCCCAGCGAGACGCTCGCGCCCGCCGCCACCGCACGCTCGACGAACCCGGCCACGCGGTCGCGCTGGCCCCGACCGATGAGCGGCCCGAGGTCGGTCGCGTCGTCGAAGGGGTCGCCGACCCGCACGGTGCGCACGCGGTCCAGGAGGAGCCCGCGGAACTGTTCGTAGGCGCCGCGTTCGACGTAGATCCGGGTCGCTGCCGTGCAGTCCTGCCCGACGTTGATGAACCCCGCGGCGACGGCCCCGTTCGCGGCCGCCTCCAGGTCCGCGTCGCTGAAGACGACGAAGGGGGCCTTGCCTCCCAACTCCAGGTGCACCCGCTTGAGACCGTCCGCGGCGTGCCGCATGATCTCGGCGCCCGTCCGGGTGTCCCCTGTGAGCGACACCATGTCGACCTGCGGGTGCGCGACGAGTGCCGGCCCCACGAGCTCGCCGCGGCCAGTGACCACGTTCAGCACGCCGTCCGGCAGGCCGGCCTCCGTCGCCAGCTCGGCCAGGCGGATCGCCGTGAGCGGGGTGAGCGTGGCGGGCTTGAGCACGATGGTGTTGCCCGCGGCGACGGCCGGGGAGATCTTCCAGACCGCCATCTGCAGGGGGTAGTTCCAGGGCGCCACCGACCCGACGACCCCGATGGGCTCCCGCCGGAGGACGCTCGTGATGCCCGGCATGTACTCGCCGGCGGCTTTCCCCTCGAGGTTGCGGGCGGCGCCGGCGAAGAACCGGACGTTGTCGATGGAGCCGGCGAGATCGAAGTCGCGCGCCATGCGGAGCGTCTTGCCCGTGTTCCGGGCCTCGAGCTCGGCCAGCTCGGCGCCGTGCTCCTCCATGAGATCCGCGATGCGGAGCAGGACCGCCGCGCGTTCGGCGGGCAGCGCGCGCGACCATGAGCCCTCGGCGAAGGCGCGCCGGGCCGCCATCACGGCTCGATCCACGTCGTCGGGCCCACCCTCCGGCACCCGGGCGATGGGGCAGGACGTCGCCGGGTCGACCACCTCGATCCACCGCCCGGTCGCGGCCCCGGCCGGCGCCCCGCCGATCCACATCGGCATGTCGGCCACGTTCGCAAGCGTCTCGCCCATGGTCTCTCTCCCCGTGCTCCGTATCCCGGCCTCTCTACCACGTCCGCGCGCTTCACGCGATCGCCGGGCTGCGCCGGCCGGCATAGAAGTGGCCCGGTGTTGCCACCGGGCCACTCGCGCTGTTCCGGCATCCCGGGCGCTCGGGCACCCGGAACCGGGAGACTACGGGGCCGTCTGGAAGACCAGCCTCCCCTCGACGGCCGGCGACACGGTTCCCTTGTCCTTGATGTAGTCGATGACCGCATCCCGGACGTAGTACTGGGTGTCGTGGGCGATCTGGTCGAGCGGCCACAGACTCACGCCGCTGTCGTTGAAGTTGCACGACCCGGCGGCCAGGTAGTTCACCGTCGAGACGTTGTAGTACTTCGTGGCGTCACTGAAGTCGATGGCCGTGCCGTTGATCTTCAGCGACACGACGTTGTTCCCGTCAGGTAACGACGGTGAGGTATCCCTGTAGGTGATCTTGCCGACCGAGTTCGTGTCGATCATGCACGTGGTGTAGTACGAATACCCGCCATAGCCGGGCACGTATTTGTAGTAGTAATAGTTGCGGTAGGCGCGCTCGAGGACCGCCTTGATCTGGGGTCCATTCATCTTGAGCACGACCAGCGAATTCTCGTACGGCATCAGGGTGAACATGTCGGACACCTTGAGGGTGACCGGGTTTGTCGGCGTCGCGTCCGTCGCGACCGCCTTGTTGGTCATCGCGCCTGACAGATGGACGTCCACGTCGGTGATGCCGTTCTTCGCGAGTTCGAAGACGGAAGCGTCCGCCTGAAGGTTGGCGCCGGTCGTCTCCTGGGTGAACGCCTTGAGGGCGTCGATGGGGGCGGTGGTGACGCCCACGGTCTGGTTCTGGTAGGTGTTGAGGGCCGCGACGTACGGGTCGACGATCGCCTTGATCGCCGGGTCCTCGGGGGTGTCGCTCTTGACCGAGATGTACTGTCCCGCGCGGGTGACGACGCCGTAGCCACCCTGGTGGGCGATCATCCAGCGTGCATCGGCGACGAGCTGGTCGGCGGCCGCGGCGCTGACGTGCTTGCCGCGCTGCGCATCGACCGCGTTGATGAACGCGTTGAGCTGGTTGGCGGCCGTCTTGACCTGGCCGCTGCCGAGTGACGCCTGGATCGCCGAGAGCTTGGCGAGCAAGCTGTCGCGGACGCCAGCGTTGTCGATCTGGCCCCAGGAGAAGAGAGTGCCAACATCGGCAATCGTGCCCGTGATCTTGGGCAGGACACCCAGAACGACCTCGCCGAGCGTGTTGTTGTAGCGGTACGCCTGGTTGATGATCACCGGTTCGCCGTCAGGACCGGCGACGATCGTCGGCAGGAACTTGTATGGAGCCTCCGGGCTGGCCGGGTTCGTGTGGCTGTGGGCGCCGACGATGGCGTCCACCCCCGGGACGTCCGCCGCGAAATTGGTGTCGACGTTGTTGTCGACCTCGACGCTCTTCGGGTTGGTCGTGAACCCGATGTGGGTCAGCGCGATCACCACATCGTCCCGGGCCTGCAGCTCGGGCGCGTACTGCTTGCCGACCGTGATCGGGTTGCTGAAGGTCAGGCCCTGGATGTTGCTCGGGAGCTCGTAGTTCGGGACCCGGTGGTTGGTGATCCCCAGGATCGCGACCTTGATCCCGCCGAGGTCCTTTTCGATGTAGGGCTTGACACCCTGCCCGCCGTCAGCGGCCGCGAGTCCATACGCGCCCGTGTCCGACACGTTGGCGCCGAGGATCGGGAAGTCCGCCTGGCCCAGCACGCCCTTGAAGACGCTGCTGCCGAAGTTGAACTCGTGGTTCCCCAGGGTCATCGCGTCGTAGCCGAGCGCGTTCATGACCGCCATCATCGGGTTGGTCTTCAGCGTGTCGGGAAGCACGGTGCCATCGCTGGCCTTGCCTGAGTACGACGTCTTGAAGTAGTACATCATCGCGTCGCCCTGGATCTGGTCGCCGCCATTCAGCAGGAGTGTCCGGCCCGGGTTGTGCTTCTCTTCCTGCCTGATCAGCGTTGCCAGCTGGGTCATACCCACGTACGTGCCCTGGGCGAGGTTCCCGTGCGAGTCGTTATTGTGCAGGATCGTGATCGGCACGATGCTGCCGCTGTTCGGCGTGTCGGTTCCATCGCGCCTGATCCGGCCGTCCAGTGTCCCGTCGCCGTTCGGACCCTTGTACGGGTTGGCCTGCGTGTAGTGGTCCGCGACGTACTGGTCGACGAGGTTCAGCATGTCGCCCCAGTAGGAGATACCGGTCATGTACTTGAACGCGGCGTAGTTGTCACCGCCCGCCGGGGCGAGGAACTCGTTCGTCCCCACCCGGTACGTCTTGTTCAGGTCGAGCGGGTCGCAGGCCTTCGTGGTCCTGTTGACCACGCATGCGTCGAACGCGCCCCAGGCGTACGGCTGTGGGCCGGGATTGGCGTCCTTGTACGCGTAGAACTTGTATTCGACGCCCGCCGGCTGGATCGCGCCCTTGTTCAGGGTCGCGCTCTGGTTCAGCACCTGCAGGATCTGCGCGCCGGTCATGCTCCCGACGACGGTCGCGTTGCCGAAGGGCAGGATGGTGAACATCTGCCCGTAGTTCAGCAGCATCGGGTCGTGAGACCAGACGCCCGACTTCGTGCAGTCGGCCGGCGTGCTGCTCCAGGAGTACCCACCGGAGCCATCGGGCTTGGCGCACCAGTCGACCCGAATGCCACCGGCGTTGTTGAAGAACAGGTCGACGTCGTTGGCGCTCGTCGCGTCGGTGTTCAGCGCGTTGTAGATGGCGTCATCGACGAAGTCGCCCATCATGTTGTCGCCGTTGTAGTCTCGGAGCAGGTCGACCTGCGTGTAGCCGATCGGCTGGGTGATGAGCTTCTGGTAGGCCTCATCGTTCGCATACGTGGCAACGAGGTCCTTGACGGTCGGGTCCTCGGCGCCCTTCGGGCTCACGGCCAGGCTCTGCCAGGCGACCGACACATTCCCGCTCACCGGGTCGAACGTCAGGCTCGCATCGCCCACGCGGCGTCCGCTGTAGTAGGCCTGGACCACCGAGGTCTTGTTGCCGATCACCGCGTATGCCGGCGGCGTGGGAGCCGGATCGAGCGGAGGCGTCGACTGCACGACCGGACCAAGGTCAGTGTGGCTGTGCCCGCCGATGATGAGCGGCACCGGCTTGCCGGCGTCGATCAGCTTCTGGGCGAGGGTCTTGTCGCCGTACACGGGGATGCCGTAGCCGTAGCCGCCGTCGTTGAACCCGAGGTGGCTCAGGACCACGATGACGTCGGCAGCGGCCGTCATGTCGGCGTAGTAGTGCTCGATCGACTCGGCCGGATCCTTGAAGCAGAGGCCGGCGGTGGCCGACGCTATCGTGATGGTCGGCGTCTCCTGCGTCGTAACGCCGACGAACGCCACCTTCACCCCGGCGACGGTCTGCACGACGTACGCCGCATCCGCGAAGTCGGGCTTCGTCCAGCCGGCCGTCGAGCAGTTGCCGGTGTCGTTCTTCACGATGTTGGCCGTGACGAAGGGATACGTGGCCTGGGTCGTCCGGTCACCGAGCACCGACTGACCCCAGTCGAACTCGTGGTTGCCGAAGGTGGCCACCTGGTACCCCATCGTGTTGAACGTCGCGATGGTCGGGGCGCCCTTCTGCAGGTTGGAGAGCAGGGAGCCCTGCATCTCGTCCCCGGCATCCACCAGCAGGACGTTGCTGGCGCCAACGGAGTCGCGGACGCCGTTCACAACGGCCGCAACTCGGGCCATCCCGGGGTTGCTGCCCGACGCTTCCAGCTGCCCGTGGAAGTCGTTCGTGTGGAGGATCGTGAAGGTGACCGTGGACGCGGCGACGGCGTGTGGTGGCCGGCCCGGTATCAAGCCGCCAACGAGCACCACGGCACCGACCAGCGCCAGCCGGCGCAGGCCCATGGAACGATGCATCGAGCACCTCCCCTGGCGGAAGGGACGCGTGTCCGCCGTCTGCGCCCGGGGATGGACGGGCCACGACGCCCGCCCTTGGGCACCCGGGCGCACCTCGCTCCCCCCTTCCGGACAGGATAGTCGGCTCCTACCCGTTTGGGTAGTCTCCGCGACCCCGTGAAGCCGCGGGTGATCCCGCGGCAAGCCGTCGATGAGTCGTCACTGAGGACAGACCTTCACCATTCCTGCATGCCGCTGCATCCGGCGGTCGAGGAACGCCTGGCCCGTCTCGCGCCGGACCAGCGCGCCGCGGCGACCGCCCCGCCCGGGCCCGTGCTGTGCGTCGCCCCGGCCGGGAGCGGCAAGACCACCACGCTCGTCGCGCGGATCGCCTGGCTCGTCGGGACCGGAACTCCGCCCGAGGACGTCTGCGCCGTGACGTTCAACAAGCGCGCCGCCGATGAACTCGGCGAGCGCGTCGCGGCGGCTCTCGAGCCGCTCGGCCATCCCCCCGACGGGGTTCGAGTCCGGACCTTTCACGCGCTCGGCCGCGAGATCCTGATCGACGCCGGTCAGCCCGTCGACCCGCTCGTCGACCGGCGTGTCCTCCTGCGCGAGATCGAGGGCGAGCTCTCCGCGCCCGAGTTCCAGCGTCTCGACGACGGATTCTCGCGTCTCAAGCTCGACCTGGCCGTGGACACGGCCCGGCTGGCACGGGAGGTCGAGGCAGCGGAGGGTCGGGGCGAACCCGCCGGCCCCGTCGTCCGGGCGTTCCTGCGGTACGAGTCCGCCCTTGTCGAACGGCGCGGGCTCGACTTCGACGATCTCGTCCGGCGCGCGCTGGTCGCGCTGGCCGACGACGCGGCCCTCCTCGCCCGGTGGCGAGGCCGGTGCGCCCAGTTGCTGGTCGATGAGGTCCAGGACGTGGACCGCAGCCAGCTGCGGCTCGCACTGCTCCTGGCCGCTCCGGCCAACCGCATCTTCCTGGTTGGGGATGACGACCAGACCATCTACGCGTGGCGCCTCGCGGACGTCAAGCGCTTAGTTCACCGTAGGGACCTCAAGCGCAGCTCACACGAAGTGACGTGCGGGGCAGGTTTGGCCAGCGCCAGCCTCCGAGACGATGAGCTGGTTGTGGTCGGGGCGAGAGGGCTTGAACCACCGGTTCCCATCACTTGGATCGTCGTGCCGGACTCGCTGGCCCGCGCACTGGTGTGGGCTGCGTGATCTGTCCGAGCATCGGCCTCCGGATCGTGTCGTACCCGTGGGATACGCACTGCCTCACGGCGAGCCTCGGCGCCGCGGTAACCTTCGGGGCCGTATGAGCTCTGCCGGCTCAGATCGTCTCGCAGCGGCTTTCGTGGCCGCTTTCCACAGGCTCGCTGCCGCTGCCGCCAAAGGTCCCCCGGATGATGTCTTCGTGGATCTCGGGGAGACGCTGTTCTGGCTGTGTGCGTTCGCCGAGGCCAATGGCCGGGGCAAAGAGCCCCTGGTCCTCGCGATGCACTGGGCACGCGACCACATCGCGCACGGGCTCATTGTGGTCGCGCCCGTCAGCTGGGACGATGGCGCAGGCCTCGTGAGGTTGTTTCCATCGCGTCGCGGATACGCGTGGAAGGCACGCGCCGCGGTCCCCACCATCCGTCAACCCCGCAGCACGCGCCAGGCGGCCAGAGACAACGCGTATGACCTCCTCGCCGTCGGCAACGACATGGTCACCGTTGTCCGTGATGCGTTCGTGGCAGCCGGTGGGAAGATCTGATGCCCGTACGCCACCGTCAAGCGTATCCCACCCGTGAGGACTCACTCTGGCGAAGCGGTGGACTTCAGCGCGTCACTCGTTTGCGGCTTTGATCGCCCCCCATCGCTCGGCTGCCGTCAAGAGAAGCTGAGACAGCGCCAGCGCAAGTTCGGTCTCCCAATGATCGAGCGGCAACATCCCTCGTTCCTTCGGGGATGCCTCATCCGAAGGGTGCCTCCCTAGCTTGTTCAGGATGCTCGCGTGCGCCTTCAGAAGCGCCCCAACCACGTCGGCCTTCTCGTGCGGCTCATCCTCGGCAAATAGGGCGTCCCCCCATGCGGCCCGATATGGGTTACGCACGATTTGGTCGAACTTCAGGTACGCCGAGGTAAGAGCTTGTCGATCCTCACCGCGCTGGAGATGCTGCCACGCATCGCGCAACCGCTCTTCCGCGCGGGCCCAGGAGGCGTCTCCGGTTAGGGCCGCCGCGGCCAGGGCAGCAACGGATGGCGGAGTGTTGTACCCAAGGATCGCGATGAGTTCGAGCCAAGTCTGCGTTGCCATCCGAAACTGCGTGCTGCCGAAGAAGCCCCACGGCTGGTCCTGCAGCATCGCGATCCCCTCGACGTCAAGGTTGAACACAACCTCGGTCGCGCCTCCCGGCGCCCCGCGGTCTCGCTCGATGGCCTCGATGTCCTCATCCGCCAAGTGCCAAAGCCATGGCCACGTGTTGGGGTCACGCGACAGGCTGCGATTGCGAGTTCCGCCCAGCACTACGCGGCCATAGGTGCGCGGGACTGAATAGACTGACCGCACGCCGAGTTCAAGCGAGACGAGCCTGTTGGGCTCGCCCTCCGCAGGGGGGCGGTACTCAATGACGAGCCTCAGGCCACGTTCGGCATTGGATGCAGCGCGATCGAGGCGGATCAAGACGAACTGACCAATGCTGGCCTGCCCGGTGGAGGGAGGATCGATGAGCCAGAGCACAAGAGGCTGTGCTTCGATTGCAGCCATGTCTCGTATCCCCAAGAGCGGCCCCTTATCAGCGGCGGGGCCAATGGATCGTACAGCGCCGCTGAGCTGTATCCGCGGCTACCCGGTCAGAGTCGCGAAGTTCAGAAGCCGGAGGCGCGATCCGTGAGACGTGGGATCTCGGCGTGGCTTATCGAGTGGCAATGGGCCGGGGAGCATGCTCGCCGGCCCGGAAGGAAGTTCCTGATCCTCAGTCCGCGACTCGGTGAGCATACGGTCAGTGTGCTACTGGGGGCGCTGTATGCCGCCGAGGCCTACACCGCCGATGAACAGGCGCTGTTCGCCCGAGACCTAGGTCAAACCCCGTATCCAGTCCGAAGGGATGGTCCCGAGCGCCTGATGTGCGGGCACAACCCGTATCTGTGGGCCAGGAAAGTCCGAGGCCTTCGCGTCGAAAGCGACCACGAGGGAGGTGAGTACCTCAGCTACGAAGAGCGCCCGGTCCCCAGGATGGTGTTCACGACTGGTCCGGACGGCGTGAGGTCGCCTGAGCGTGTTGAATGGTCACCAGGCCGAGCCGTGAAACACATGCCCGTCGTTGTCGCATGACTGGCGGTAAGAGGACGTGCCATGTGCCTGACATCTGCCAACGGGTAGGCTGGCACCGGACGAGGTAGACCAACGGCCCGACCCGTGCCCGGGTCGTCGCCGCTTTGCTGTGTGCCGAAAAGGCAGCGCCGCGCCAGGCCCTGATGGTCGCACCTGAACAGCCGCGTCTGGGTCGAACCGGAAGGCGGTCCTTCTAGCGACCATCGCCGACGTTGGCGCCAGCGCATACTTGGTCCGTGAACGGGGCCGAGGTCATGGACCTCTCGCCAGTGACACCCCGGGTCGCCCGTCGGCGCCCCGCACCCCTCATGCGGGTGGCCGTCGCGCTCATCGTCCTCGACGGAGCCCTGCGCCTCGCGTCGTTTGCGCCCTATCTGTCGAGCCGCGTCATGGGCGCCTCGCCGGATGTGATCCTGACCTCGCTGGCGGGCTTCCCCGCGGTCTTGCTCCCGGCAGCGCTCCTGGTCGGCCAGCCGGACGCGCCGCGGACCAATCGGCTGCTGCTGGCCGGGACACTGCTCCTCGCCGCCGCGGAGATCGTCAGCGCCGCGGCCTCGCTCGTGATGTGGGGGCCGTTGTTCTCGTCGTCGCTGGCCTGGCTGGTCACTATCGACCAGCTCGCGTTCCGGCTGGGCATGGCCGCGCCGGTTGCCGCGCTTGGCGGCGCGCTGCTGGTGGGGGCCGGGCTCCTGCCACGCGGCGGGCCTCCCGCCCCGCGCCTTGCCCGCACCCTCGGCGCGGCGGTCTTCCTGCTCCCCGCAGTCGGCGCCCTCGCGATGCTGGGGCTCCTCATCCGGTACGGGAGCGGCCCCGACGCGCTGGCCACCGTGACGACCATCGCACCCGCCGTCCTGCAACCGCTCATGGTAGGGGTGGTCCTCTGGGTCAGCATGGGCGCCGCGCTGGAGCGGAGGGCGCCGCGCCGAGGCTGGCTGCTGGCCATACTGGGCGGCGCGTGCTGGCTGCTGGCTGGGCTGCTCGTCGAGTTGTTCATGATCGTGCCGCGCCTGTTCGGCGTCGCCTGGGGTGGCAACCCGCGCTGGGACGCCCAGGCCGGGCTCATGATCCTCGGTGTTAGCTTGCTGGATGCCGCCTTGGCAGTCGGCATTTCGGCCCGTGCGGACGCGGTGCCGGCGGCCGCCGTGAGCCCAGACCGGCGGCAGCGCGGTCAGCCCGCCCCGGCGTGATCGAACGGCCTGATTAGCCCGAAGCTCCTACGGCCGTCCGCTCGGCCGTGAGCACGAATCGATCCTGGTCTGAGCACGATTGGCGTTCGTCTCACGGTGTGAGGCGTAGGCACTAAATAGGTTGACGTCGGAGCCGGGATCGGCG